>JBOFKI010000062.1:0-32895 GCA_051657245.1 Alphaproteobacteria bacterium
ATATTGCCCTTGCAGGATCAGGTTTTCAAAGCGATCAAGACAAAGATGAAACAAGCAGCCCTGCCCGCGCGGTGGCAGAGGCATCTATTGTGCCTGCGCGTCAGCTGTCTTTTGAGATGTTTCCTAATGAGATCATCAAATTGATCCTTGAGGGGCTTGCAAAACCTGACCTTCAAAACCTACGTTTGGTTGAGAAAAAGCTGAGGGATAGGGTCACCCAATTCGTCACTGATATCAAAATCCCGGGCAACCTCCCAAACGAGCAACAATTTGATAAATTTTTAAAAGAGTTAACAACGGCTCCATTTTGGGAAGGGAAAAAGCCTTCGGAAGCTTTTGTGAACCTCTTTCGCCATGCGCCGATAAAAATTCTGAACCTGACATCGATCACAATGATCAATCCAGAGAGCCTTAAAACCCTAGGATCCATTTTTCCCCTTTCTCTTGAAAGTCTTGAGCTGGGATTTAAAAATGTAAGAGATGAAGGGGTAAAAGTGCTGGGCCCATACCTTCCAACTACCCTTCATCGCCTTGATCTGAACAACAATAATATTGGAGCTGAAGGAGCAAAAGCCCTGGCCCAAAGACTGCCAGCTACCCTTCTGGGACTTTCTCTGAAGAACAACAACATTGGAGATGAAGGTCTGGCCGCTTTATCAGAGGCAATCCAAGGAACAGACTTGGCCTACCTGTTTGTTTCTGTACCAAACGGCTCCCTCTTCCGTGAGCGATTTGTAAACTTTCGCAACCGAAAAGATAATCCTGTCACGATAATCTTTCTTTAATGGTAAACTTCAGCTGTTGAAGAGCAGGGGCGCTTCTTTGTCATTCCCGCGCAGGCATTTTATCTCGGATAGTTGCCTATCTGAAAACTACGGTGTAAAATTAGGAATCGACACTTTAACCCATAGAAGTGATCTGTTGAATCAATATAACACGTTCCCGTCTTTTTCCCTTTGCAACAATTCAGGAAGACCACCAGAGGCATCACCGCAGTTTGCATCAGCTCAAGAAATCGATTGCAACTGACAATCCAAATAAAAGTCTTTGAAAGTTCTATCATGGCTAAAATGGAATAAAACAAGCATCGTCATGATTTCAAAAAGCGTCATGGGAGAGGCACGTTTTCTTTTTTTGTTCGGGGCTGAAAGGGATCTTTTATCCACGAATTGCTCAATCGACGTCTCTAAGCAAAAACTAGAGGCTGCCCTGCGTTGGGGGGATAATCAAAAGCGCCAAAAAACATTTACAAACACCAAAGATGGATTCCAAAAAATGCTGGAATCGTCCCAAAACACAAACAATCCGGAAGTTCAGTCCGAGGACAAAGTCGCCTATCTAAAATTGGATCCTCCAGATTACGCAACGTCCCCTACTTCCCAGTACTTGTATCAAAGCAGTATAATCCTGTTCTGGCACACTTTTGGGAACGCTTAACGCACAAAGGTAAAAGCAAAGTGACCGCTGTTGGGACTTGTATGCGAAAGCTTCTACACATTATCTTCGGCGTCTTCAAACATCAAAAACCTTTCAACCCTCAACTTTCTACTTTACGAATAAGACAGTATCTGGGGTTTTTTAAATAGAGCTATATAAAAATTTGGTTCCATAAAAAAAGCAGGTCTTAAAAAAGACCTGCTTTTTCACAATTCAGCATTTACAAAATAAAGTTAATCTTTTTTCTCAGCAGGGGACGCTTCATGTTGCATAGGCTCTGCAGCATGCTCAGCTTTCTTAGCCTCGCCTTCCATAGCCTTATGTTCGTGTTTGCCGTGGTGTTCCTTGTTTTTGTTGGGGTGCTTAGATTGTTTATGATGGTGTCCCTTGCGATGCCCACCTTTTTTCTTTGCTTTTTCGTGATGAGCAGCTTGGTCCTCTACTTTTTTATGATCAGAGCCCATCTCCTCACTTGGTTTTTTTTCATCTGTTGCAGGCATTGTTTCATGCACATTTCCAGCTGAATCCTTATGTTCTTCAGCAAAAGAAACTGAAGACAACATAAGCCCCAAAGTCATTGCGATTAAAACATTATTCATTTAAGTCTCCCGTCGTTTCATTAAATTAATCTTTTTTGAAAAAAAATTCCAAACAAAATCAAGGACATTAAATCTTAATTTGACAAAAAAATCAAGTAATTTTCTTAAAGATAAGATTCGAATTTAAAGAACGCCAATAGATTCATAGGCTACTTTCCGGATTTTTGTATCTTGATCATCTAGAATCATCCCTAGATATAATGCGCAATTTGATTGGGGAACCCCTTTTAAAAAAGACATAAATTTGCTAATTTGACGCATTTCGTCAGAAGAGAAGGATTTTAAAAAAGTGCCTAGTGAAACAGCTAGGGGAAATTAGGTTGCAAATCTCTACATCGTGTCGTTAGATTTTGAGATTTGTTTGTCTTGCCTTTTAAACAAGATTTACAAATTTTTCTAGCAATCATTAGCCCCTCTTCGGCATAATTATCAAGCTATTTCTTAAGAAGAAGTCTTCGAGGAAGAACGGTGCACGACACCTAAAATTTTCTCAATATAAACAGGGGAAAAGCCAAGGGCTTGCAATGTCATGGACGCAAGTTGAAGGCCTGATTCAACAGTCTCTGGA
This sequence comes from Alphaproteobacteria bacterium, assembly GCA_051657245.1. GTDB lineage: Bacteria > Pseudomonadota > Alphaproteobacteria > Holosporales > JBOFFI01 > JBOFFI01. Next base: position 2,605 of record JBOFKI010000062.1, read on the forward strand.
ATTGCGAGATGTACGCCTGTGCCAATCAAATGACGCGCATGTTCGTGGTCATGAATGCGCACACAAATCTCGATGTTAGGGTGGTGCTCTTGGAGATAATGAATCACTTCAAGGGCAGTGCTAACCTGAGGAAACGTAATGAGTACCACACGCGCTTTCTCAATTCCTAATGATTTGAACAGTTCAAAATCTCGGCTATCGCCATGTACCAAGGGATATTTTCGCAGGGTGCTCAATTGTTTTACACGCTCAATATCATAATCAACGGCAAGATAAGAAATCATGTTTTGAGATAAAATATCCCCGACCATTTTTCCAACGCGTCCAAAGCCTACTATGATCACATGATTCTTTAAATCTGGTAATTCGGATGCGTGAGCAAACGTGGTAGAAGATGATTCTTTGGGTTTTTCGAATTTTTGAGATAGACGATTCCCAATCCACGACAGAAAAGGCGTCAAAATCATCGAAAGGGGGGTGATGGTGAATAAAGATTGAATCGTGTGAGAATCCAGGCCTTTTCGAACTGAAGCGTACGAGAACAAAATAAAAATAAACTCCCCGCATCCTGATAGCAGAAGCCCTAATTTCAAAGCTCCCATCCAATTAAGACGAAAAAATCTTCCTAAAATAGTTAAGATTAAACACTTGCTTGCAATGATCGCAAACAATGCAAAAAAAATGAACTTTAGATTTTCTAGCAGAAAATTGAAATTGATTTCAAGTCCCACAATCATAAAGAAAAAACCAAGAAGCAACCTTTGAACAGGTTTTATATCCGTTTCAATAGCATGGCGGTAAACAGTTTCTGAAAGGGCAAGGCCAGCCAAAAAAGCTCCAATCTCAGAGGGTAGATTAAATTGGCAGGCGATGTAACTCATCCCGAAACACGTCATAAAAATGCCCGCAGTGAAAAGATCAGGGTGGCGCGCAGAAGACAGTAAATGAAACAAAGGCTCAATTAAAAAGCGTGAAACCATAACGAGAATGACCAAGCCCCCACAGGCCTTTAGCAAAGGCCATGTTAAGCTCCCCGAGAATTCCATTCCTGTATCTTTTTCGATAGCCACTAAAACAAATAGGCACACAACTGCTAAATCTTGAAAAAGGAGTATTGAGAAAGAAACCCTGCCTAGACGACTTGAAAGTTCTCCCCGCTCTGCGAGCATTTGGATGATTAAAGCCGTTGAAGATAAAGCTAAGGAAGCCCCTATAAAAACAGCAAAATATAAAGAAAATCCAAAAAAAAACTTCAAAACAAACGTAAATAAAAGCGTCGTAAGTACCATCTGAGCAGAGCCTAAGCCAAATACATACGTTCTCAAAGCTTGCAATCGATGAAAAGGTAACTCTAAGCCTACTTTAAATAACAAAAACAAGACGCCCACTTCGCCAAGGATGTAAACTTGCTCTTTGTCGGGAACAAGTCCCAAACCAAAGGGGCCCACCACAATACCTGCAAAAAGGTATCCTAATGTCTGGCTGATCTTAAAATGCCGCGTGATAAACGCAAAAAAAACAGCGCTTGCCAAGAAGATGAGCGTGCTAAACAGAGGCAAAGGGTAATGAGGCACCTAAAAACTTTCTCTATTTCAAATCCTAGGAAGCATTTCATACGTACAAAAGAAAAGCATCTCTGTCTAAAGCAAAAAGCCCGACGGCCTCTCTAACGCATCCGAAAATCATAAGAGAGAATCAGAGGAGATTCAAGAGTTCAAACAAAACACGGCACTTTACAAAAAAAATGTTTTTTTCTTGGATAGCTCCCATTTTAGGCTCACTCTCCCCTTTTATCTTTTTGCCCTCTAGTATCCTTTCTAATCCCCTGAAGAGGTTTTTTCAAGATGGTTTCTCAGAAAAATAATTTTCCAATAAAATCAAGAACACGACGCGTCTGTCCCTACGCAATGGTATTTTTAAAAAGGCGTATTTCGGATTTCAACAAAAATTTGGCGCCTCAACTGAGCAATCTCTTTACGAGCCAGCAGTTCTAACCTCTCGCCACGAAGCGCACGCTCAATCTCCTCACGATTAAAGTTCTTTTGACGGCTAGGATTGTGTGCTTCTTTCTGAATAAGTGCGATTAGAACATAGCCAGAAGCTGTGCGCCACGGGCCTGAAAACTGGCCAACAGAAGTTTTTTGCAGTGCTTCCATCAAAAGAGGATCGAGATCTTTTGCGGTTAACCAACCTAAATCCCCACCTTGCTGACGAGACGGCGCCTGAGAAAATTGATAAGCAACCCCAGGAAACGGAGCTCCTTTTTGAAGCAATTGGGCCAGCTGCACAGCTTCTTTTCGGATCTGCTCCTCCTTCTTAGGATGATCCACGTACAACACAATTTCTCCCACACGGTAATGCGTTTCTTGTTGCTCTCTCTCATAGCGCTTGATGTGCTGATTGATCATCTCATCAGAAATTCGAACAGACCCTTGATAATGCCCACGAATATATTTGAGCCATGATAAATTGGCCCGAATTTGGTTTTCAAGGACCCCGAGGGGAATCTTATTAACCGCTAAAAATTTTTTAACGCTTCCCTTTTGCATCTTGTTTACGGCTTCTAGCTCAACAATTCCTTCTTCTATTTCTTGAGAGCTAACGGAAATACCCACTGATTCTGCAGCTTGGATCTGAATAGCCTCGTCTATCATCATCCGAATGACGTTAGGCTGTAACATTTTTAGATGCTCCGGCGTGTCCTTAAATCCTGCCGAAAAAGCAGACAAACGAAGTCGCTGATAGAGCTCATGGAGAGAAACCATCTGCTTTCCAACCAACAAGCTGACCCGATTTGAAGATTGCTGCGATGAAGCTGATGAAGCATTTAAAGATTTGACAACCAAGTCCTCTTTTAGGAAAAACAACGCAAAAAAGAGCGCACAGCTAAAGATCCAATATTTCATTCGTTATTTTTTCCAAATTCATAAGCATATCTTCAGCTAGGAAAGCAAATTTTTTTGCCTTTCGTCAAGGGGTTCTTTTTATTAACGCTTAAACAACACGCTTGTTTAAGAAGATAGTAAGTTTTTAGGTTTAAGTAACAAGGATGTTTTTGTGCCTTGCTCAACAAAATTTATAGGTTTCAATGAGCCTCTTTTTCAAGCAATTCAAGCATATTGAAGCCCCTTTAGTGGTTTGTCTAGACGAACGACGCTACCTTTTTTCGCTATCTTTAGACAAAGAGGAGAAGACGTTTCGCTTAAGTAAGCTCTATTTCGCAATTCTTTCCGTTTTATTTCGAGAACATCCTCAAATTATAACCTATGAGAACCTCGAAGAATCTCTAAAATCTCAAAAAATATCGCTGGTAGACGTGACACGCCTACACCGAAAAATATCTGAGTTACGCATTCAACTCAAACTGTTTAACCCAAATCTGGAAGATTTTATACAAAATTTAAGAGGCGTTGGATATCACCTTCCTTCATGCTGGGAAGAGATAAAAAAAAGTCAGGAAAAAGGGACGAAGAAAAAAGAGCAACCTTTCATAGAAGAGCCTTTAAAGTCAGAAAATTTTTTGGAATCTTCTGAAAAATCTTTCCAAATAGGTGGAAAAAACCAGACATTGAGCAAAATTCTTTTAGAATTTTCTCAACTGATGGCCCGAAGCATTCTTCTAACGCGCCAAGGAAATTTAACGTTCATACAAAGTTATTGCATGGTAGACCGCTCTGTTTTTTCTGAAGATTTACAACAAATAGAATTAAAATTTTTAACAGCAAAAAAACAATTGCTTCACATGCTTGGACTAAATTCTCAAGATATTTTTCACATTCGCTTGAGGGCATTTTTATCCAATTTCTATACCTACATCAGCCTCAGTCGTGTTAGCGAATATATGATTCCCCATGAGCAGTGGTGCTTGTGGTTTGAGCACGAAATTCAGCAATCTTATGAAAAAATTATACAAGCGATTAGAGATATTGAGAAAGAACATGGGAAAGGCTTATTAAGCGCCCATAAAGAAGAAGAAAAAAAAACAGTTTCTTTTTGTTAAATTGCTGGTTATCCCACGTCGAAAAAGGGCGCTATAGCACACGCCTTGTGAAAAATATTTCAACCTTTTTTTGCCCGCACCCCCTTTGTCACTGCCGGGGGAAGGACAAAGGGGGAGGGAGGGACAACCCTATAAAAATTTCTGGGTTAGACGGTTTTTCGGAAAGTTTAAGGATAACAAGCGAATCTGTCTAAGCTTTGATAAATGTGAGGCTACCTTTTTTGCTTTCGTTGCTTTGGCGCGCCTCAAAGCATTCAAGCTGTGCCGTGGGCTGCATATTGAGACAAAAATTATTTTTTTTTTACGTTTTTTTAACACTTCTTGTTTATAAAATACGGGAGGATGCGCTTGTATCCATTTTAAAATAAAGGATTATTTGGAGGGAAGCTTAATGCTAACAGGATTGTTTCGAAAAACTTTAATTTGTTATCTTAAAAACATCCACGGGAGCCTGAGCGAGCGCTTTTTTTCCGCCATGAAGCAAGATTTACGTCCTGTTTATATAGCCCGGAAACGACGTCAAAATTCTCTGGGAAGCAAGCATCCAAGCAGATAGCGGAGGACCTTTTGTGATTTATGGCCGGAAGGATTATCTTCCTTACTATCTAACGCTTTTCCAACTAAATTATCGTCAGATCCCTTTTGATCCGGCAGCTTTTTCAGGAGAAAATCCGTTTTCTGAATTTGCTTCCAAAGCTTTTAAGATGGACGCCCAAAGCGATCCAAATAGCTTTTTTTCTATGGCTTCAGCCTTTAACCCTGCGTCTTTTTTTTCAAATCTTCAAGAAACCTATACCCAAAAATTTTTGGACTATTCTAAAGGGCTTCAAATTTATTTTGAAACACCCCCTCAGGCCTGGCAAGAGATGGGGAAAAAGGTATGGAGCCAAGGCTCTACAGCTGTTTATGATTTTTCGCCTAAGGGGGAGGGGTATCCCCTTTTTTTGATAGCTCCCTTCTTGCTTAAACCTGAAATTCTTCATCTCCATGGGCCCCACAGTTTTTTACAATTTCTTATCCAAGAGGGGTTCAGGCCCTTCGTGCTAGACTCGGGAAATTGTTTAGAAGGAGAAGAAAAAATTTCTCTCGAAGCTTTTTGCGCCCAAAAAATCTTTCCTGCTTACGCTTATGTGCTTGGAAGTGTCTCGAAGCTTCCTTTAATTTTGGCTTTTTGGGAATCTTTTTTTGCAGCCTATGCCCTCTTTTTAAAGCAATTTCCTAGTCTAGGTGGTGTGCTGCTGGGGGAACCTCCCATTATTTCTCCCCAAGCTTTTTCACCTTTAGTTAACTCTTGGAAAGATCATTTATTGAAGCCGATGCTTGAGGGAGCTGGTGGCGTGGCGGCTCCCCTGGTGCGGTTTTTGTTCTCTTTAGGGTGTGAAGATACTGTTATCAATAAGATGATTGCCTTGGGGCAAGGACATTCTCCCCAACAACCCCTTTTTATGGCTGTAGAAGATCTCCTGAATCAGTCCAGAGCTATGCCTCTGTGGCTTGCAAAGTCTCTTATGTATGAAACACCTTCTCTCATGCTTCAGGAAAATGTTGATCAGCTAAAAGCTTTTTCTAAACAGTTTTCAGCCATCCTTCCGGAAAAAAATCATTTTTTTGTGGCACCAGAGTTTTGGGAGCCAGATAATCTGGTAAAGTTTCCTTCAGAAAATTATGCCTTAATCATAGGGGCCTCGGCGCCATCTCAGGTCTGGCCTTGGATAACCCAGAAACTTCGCCACCATCTTGAATGAAGGGAATTTTTGAACATGTCTCAAACTGCAATTGTCACCGGTGGAACCAGGGGGATTGGTGCAGCCATTTCTAAAGCGCTCGTTGAGGTGGGGTACAAAGTTGCAGCGGTCTATCATTCAAATGACGAGAAGGCCATAGCATTTCAAAAAGAAACGGGTATTTTAACGTGGAAATGGGAGGTTAATTCTTTTGAAGCCTGCCAAAAAGGGGTTGCAGAGGTAGAAAAAAAATTAGGCCCTATTTCTGTATTAGTTAACAATGCAGGCATTACTCGAGATGCTATGCTTCACAAAATGACACCAGAAGATTGGCATGCGGTGATGGAAACAAATCTGTCTTCTCTTTTTTATATGTGCCGAACGGTGATTGAAGGCATGCGGGAGAGAACTTTCGGGCGTATTGTGAATATCAGTTCTGTGAATGCTTTAAAAGGGCAGCGAGGGCAAACCAACTATAGTGCGTCTAAAGCAGGTGTTATTGGCTTTACGAAGGCCTTGGCCCAGGAAAGCGCTTCCTATGGTATTACCGTTAATGCGGTAGCCCCTGGGTATGTTGATACCGAGATGGTTCGGGCTGTGCCAAGTCATGTGATGGAAAAAATTTTGGACCAGATTCCTTTAAAACGTCTAGGAAAAGCTGAAGAAATTGGGAAGATGGTTCGTTATTTAGTATCCCCTGAAGCCTCTTTTGTAACAGGCGCTACCTTCAATATCAATGGTGGACAATTTATGGCCTAAAGAGGCGATTATTCTTCTGTTTTTTGAATTGATTGCCCCCTATTTTTAAAAAATTTTTCGACTGGTACAAAATTTGCTCTTTCCCTTGTGGATTTAATAATCACACGGGAGAAACACAGCCATGGCTATGATGCCGATCCTCCTAGAGAGTACGATAAGCCAAGATTTTAAGCCGTTTCAAGAACTGTCACTTAAGCAGCCTTCAGAGATTGAAATGGAGGAAATATCTCCGTTTAAGCAGTTGATAGAAGCACCTTCTGAATCGCCTGGTTTTTCGGAAACGATAGCGCAAGCGGCGGCTACTCCTCAGCAAGACATTTCTTCTCAGGACCCAGAGCTTAAGGACTATCTAGATGAAGAGCTTTACGCCCGTGAAGAAGATTCCTTAGAGGCGTTTTTCGCTTTTTGTTCCGCACCATTACACCCTATGAAAGATGCGATGGAAACAGCTGAGGCTGAGGAAACCCATGGGCAAAAATTATCGAAAAAGAATTTGTTAGAGGATTTTTCAACTCTAGAAACTGCAATACCTGAAACTGATGTAAAAATGCAAAAGCTGGATTTAACACCTGAAGAAGCATTGCTTTTGAAAAGCATTGAAGCTTTAAAAACTGAAGAGCTTCAACATGCAAAAACTCAAACGCTTCAGGTGCAGAAAATGGAAATGCTGTCACAAGAGCAGCTTTCTGAATTCCAAGAGGCGCATGCTGTTTTAGAACCGAAATCCTCCGAAACAGGTGAAGCTTTTTTGATTGGAGCTTCAGAACAAGAAACAGCTGAAATCGAGCCAGCCGTTGCGCCCCTTTTGATGGAGGAGGGGGCTCACAAAATTTCTTATTATACTGAAGCTACAACTTCCTCAAACTCCAGGGTTATGGTCAGCCAGATTGTTGACCGAATTCCCTATGAGGCCCTTCAAACAGAAGGCCAGCAACATTTTAAGCTTCAAATTCACCCCAAAGAACTGGGAGAAGTGCAAGTGCATCTGGTGATGATGGAGCAAGGCAAGTTACACGCGACGTTCTCCGGTTTGCCTTATGCCATAGACCTTTTGCAGCAGAGCTCAGATTTGTTGTGCGAATCTCTTAAAAAAGAAGGCTTTGATGCATTATCTGAGAATTTTTCGTTTACCTCAGATCAATCGTTTCAAAGGGGTTTTGAAAGAGAGGCTTTCGTTACCCCCTCTTTGCATCCTTTAGGTCAAATTGCCCAACAGGATCAGGTCCAGCTAGATAGGCTTGAATCAAGCATGCGTCAGCTTCTTCAACACCAAGGATCTGGGTTGAGTGTGAGCTTAAACGTTTAACTTTTTATAATTAAAAACAAAAACAAGGAGCAAAAAGCATGGTAGATGTGTCTGGAATTTCAACATTGGGAAGCGACCCAAGGGTGACAGCAAAAAACAAGAAAAAAGATTTTGAAAGCCAAATGCAGGAGCAGGCAACTTTCATGGCGAAGGTTGTTTCAAGCCTTAGCTCAGATCCTATGAATCCTCTCAAACCTCAAGATACCATGAAATTATTCCAGGATCTTACCAACAGCCAACAGCTGATGCGTCAAACAGAATTGCTTGAGGGGCTTTCCAAGAAGATGGAAATGGGCCAGTTGCTCACAGCTTCTTCCCTGGCTGGAAAATCAATTGAGGTTCAAGATGATCGGTTTCAAGTGGGCGCGCTGAACCTCCAATACCATTTGCCCGAAGACATTGAGGGGGCTTTTGTGGATATCTTAAACGAACAGGGAAGTGTTGTGAGAAGCCTTCAAGTCACACCAGAAAAAGGGATTCATTCCCTAGGCTTTGACCAAAAAGATGCTCAAGGAAAGCGTTTAGATCCTGGGATTTATGCTTATCGGGTGAGGTACATTGAAAAGGGAAATCTTGAGACAGAAAAGCTATTTGCACCTAAATCCTTCACCATCCGTGAGCAAATCCAGCAAGCAAGTTACATGCTTCCAAAGCGTGCAAAACAATGCACCCTGACCCTTGAGACGGATCAAGGGCAAGTGGTTCATCGTTGGAATGGCAACCTGGAACAGGGAAAGCATGAGTTGGACATTTTTGGTGCATTCCAGAAAGCTGGTGTGGCTTTACCAGAAGGCGCTTACCGTTTCCGTGCCTATGCCATTGACCATCAAGACAAACCTATCGAGGCTCAAACCTTGATGCATGTCCAGGTGGAAGGGGTTGAAATGGGTGAAAAAGGGCCAGCTTTCCGCTACCAAGGGGGGCTTTCCACGCCGTTTGAGCGTTACCGGGCTTTGAAAGAACAAATAGAGGGAGACGCAAGCGCACAGCTAGGTTCTATCCTTCAGAAAAGCCTACACAAAAATTTAGAAGCAATTTAATGAATGCGCAAATTCAATATGATGGAGAGATAACATGGGAATGATGACAACAGCTGGCATGGGAATGAAAGTTCAACAGGGCTTTATGGATTCTCATACAGGCAATATCGCAAACGCGAAAACAGATGGATTTATGCCAGAGGTACCTAGTTTTTTAACCCAGGTGATTGGGGGGAAAAATGGCGTAGCCATGACCGTTCAAGATGCCTTTTATATCCAGGGCCCTGTTGAAATGACAGAGAATCAGCTGGATTTGGCAGTGGATGGGCCTGGTTTTTTGATGGTGGACTCAACCCATGGAAAGGCCTTCAAAAAATCTGCCCGAGGTGAGCTGGACAAAGATGGTTACTACCGTGATGAAGGTTTAAGTTATGTGATGGGGATTCCGGCCAATGAAGATGGAACATTTCCAAACATGACAGGATCTTCCTTTGATCGGATCAAAATTGACCTTTCTTCTAATACAGCTTCTGCGACTAGCCAAGGCAAGCTTTCTTTTAATTTACCTGCAAATGCTCAAGCTGGAGATACCCAAACCACTGAAATTCCTGTTTATGATTCCCTTGGGATAGAGCATCAGGTGCGAATTATTTGGACGAGACAAGCTAATCCCTTCCCTACTTGGCAAGGAATTGCGGATGTTCTTCCAGATTCTACGGCAACCCCGGAGGGAACGGTTACTGGTGATTGGGCCGCAGGGGTTGATGTCACATTTACAGATCATGGTATTTTAGAATCTCCGGATCCTGCGCCAAACCTCACCGTCACCGGTTGGACAAGCGGTGCTGCTGACAGTGACGTCGCGCTAGATTTATCTTCTGCAACCCAATTGGGGGAAGAATTTGTCGTGACAGAGCTTAAAACGGATGGGGCTGGGTTTGGGACTTATGTTTCCATCTCCATTGGTCAAGATGGGGTTCTTTCTGCGCGTTACAGCAATGGTGAAAGCAAAGATTTATGGAAAATTGGTTTGGCTTCTTTCCCAGCAGTGACCGGCTTAGAGCGGAAATCCAACAACTTGCTTTTGGAAACATCTGACAGTGGCAAAGCACTTTTTGCAGATGCAGGACAAGGAAGTGTCGGGAGTTTATTGGCTAAAAATATTGTGGCATCAGCTTCAGATCTTATGACAAGCCAAATTGAAATCTTGAGTTCTTCTCAAGTATTTAGCGCTTGTTCGGGGGCCTTTGGAAAAGGACGTGATTGTGAAGAGATTGTAACAGGCCTCCTGCGAAGCTAATAACAAACCATTTTTGTAAAAAAAATAATCAATTTAATCAATTTAATATTCTTTTTTAAATTAATCTAGATAAAAAAAATAAAACTAGATAAAAAAAATAAAACAAAAAAAAGGCAGTTAGTTTTTAACTGCTTTTTTTTTAAAAAAAAAATTTTTTTGTCTCTATTTTTTTAATATTTTTGCGTAGACTCCAGCTCAATATATTGACAAAAAGATATAAAAGATTGAAAGGGAGGCTCGATCGTGGACGCTCTTCTTACAACACTTCGGGGGTTAGGACCTGTTCGTTTAGGACTCATGGGGGCGCTTTCTCTAGCTGTCTTGGGTTTCCTTGTTTACAGCATCTCTCGTTTAACAGCTCCAGACATGGCGCTCCTTTACGGAGAGCTCGACATAACAGAGGGAGCACAAATTGTTTCTAAGCTTGAAAGCATGGGGATTCCTGTTGAGATTAGAGCAGCTGGCTCTCAGATTTATGTGCCCGAAGACCAAGTATTGCGTCTTCGGATGAACATGGCAGAAGCAGGGGTCCCAAACAGTGCTTCAATTGGCTATGAAATTTTTGATCGCTCAGATGTTTTGGGCTCTACCTCATTCGTTCAGGATGTGAATTTATTGAGGGCCCTTGAAGGCGAGTTGGCTCGGACTATTCGTGCACTTCAGCCAGTTGCAACAGCAAGAGTTCATATCGTTCTTCCAAAACGAGAGCTTTTTTCGAGGGAGCAACAAAAACCAACGGCTTCTGTTGTTTTGAAAATGAAGGGGGGGACTAAATTAAGCCAAGCCCAGGCCCAAGCTATCCAGCAATTGCTGGCTTCTTCCGTACCAGGCCTTATGGCAGACCAGGTGGCTATCATTGATGATAGAGGCACCCTGATTGCGCGAGGAGAGGGAAAAGACCTGTCTAGTATTGCTTTAGGGTACGAAGAAACACGCAAATCCTATGAGATAAACATTGCACGCATTGTAGAATCTTTGTTGGAAAAGTCCCTTGGCGTTGGAAAAGTTCGTACAGAAGTTTCGGTTGAAATGGACCTCGATCGCATGACAGAGCAATCTGAAGTGTTTAATCCAGATGGCCAGGTTATTCGCTCAACCCAAAATTCCTCTGAAAGAGACCTCAACCAAAGCGGAGGAGGAGATGCAACAACGTTTCAAAATACGCTTCCTAACGCCGCAAGTGGTGCTGCTGCTGGCAGACAAGGCAACCAATCTGATTCTCAGAAATCAGAAGAAACTGTCAATTACGAAATTTCGAAAACCATGAAAACCTATGTGAAGGAATTTGGTGGGGTGAAACGGGTCTCCGTTGCGGTTTTGGTAGACGGGGATTATGTCAAAGATGAAAGAGGCGAAGAGCAATATACACCTAAAACGCTTGCAGAGCTTTCACAAATCGAAAAATTGGTTAAAGCCGCTGTTGGGTTTAAGGCCGATAGGGGCGATGCTGTTGAAATCGTCAATATGCGCTTTTCTTCTGAATCTCAAAGCGATTTAGAAGCCCTAGGGACATCGTTTTTAGGCCTTAGTCAAAAAGATATTGTACACCTCATTGAATTATTAATTTTTGGCGCTGTTATTGCGTTGGTAGGGGTATTTGTGGTCCGCCCCCTTGTTGCCCGGATGATGGATATGTCTAAACCTGCCCTTGTAGAAGGGCAACAGGAGGGAATTTTGGGAAATTTGGATGATTCTGGAAATAATTCTGCCGATGTTCCTGACGGTCAGGGGACGGCATTGCAACCTGCAGATATGGATAATTCTTTTGATGATGAAGCGGTAGATGTTGGAAATGTTCAAATTATCGGAAAAATGCGCATGGCTAATTTGAAAAAAATCGAAAGTCTGATCGAGCAGCATCCAAAAGACGCGGCATCTGTGATTCGGACGTGGATGCGTCAAAACTAGCAAATTTAAATTTTTGAAAGATTTTTTGAGGGAGAAAGGGGCCTGGGATGGTTCGTATGATTGATGGAAAGATTGTTTCTGGGAGTGCCAAAGCAGCAGCGCTGTTGTTGGCGTTATCTCCAGAAAATTCGAAAAAGATTTTTTCATTTTTGGAAGAAGATGAGATTCGCCAAATGTCGACGACAATGGCGCAACTTGGCGTTGTTGAGTCAAAATCAGTCGAGTACGTTCTCCAAGAATTTATAGACCTCATGCAAAAAGGCCAGGGAGTTTTGGGTAGCCTTGAAAATACAAAACGCTTACTGTCTCAAATTTTGGGAGAAGAAGGTGCCCAAACTATCCTAGCAGGCATTCACAGCAGTAACACCAGCATGTGGGAGCGCCTGGTGAATGTAAATGAAGAAACTTTTGCCAATTTTCTTCAAAATGAACATCCGCAGACCATCGCTGTTGTGCTTTCTCGCATAAAAACCGATTATGCGGCAAGGGTCTTTTCAAAATTTCAGGACCCTCTTTCAATGGAGGTGATGTTGCGCATGCTAAACGCTGCTTCTGTAAAACGAGATGTTCTAGAGGAAGTAGAAAGTGGGCTCAAATTTGAATTGATGGAAGAATTGTCACGCTCCGCAAAAAGTACAGATCCTCATCAAACGTTGGCAGAAATCTTCAATGCGTTTGATCGCAATACTGGGACCCGTTTTATGGTTGGGTTGGAAGAAAAAAAACCAGATTCTGCGGAACGCATCAAGTCTCTCATGTTTACTTTCAAAGATTTAATACGGGCCGACAGCGCGGGTATTCAGCTATTGATTCGTCAATCAGACAAATCAGTTCTTGCGCTTGCGTTGAAAGGCGCTCCAGACCTGATCAAGGATCTTTTCTTTTCAAGTATGTCTGAGCGTGCAAGCAAGCTTTTGAAAGAGGATATTACAGCCCTTGGCATGGTGCGTATCCGTGATGTAGATGAGGCTCAAGCAAAAATTGTTGTCTTGGCTAAAGAGCTTGCAGATGCAGGTGAGATCAACATCAATGAAATCAGCGATACGGATGAGATGGTTCTCTAAGCAGTCCTAATGAAATAGGTTTTGATCTATGCAAACACATTTTAAATCTTTTTGGGAACCTGAAAAATCAATGAAAAACAGGAGTTTTGACAAATTTCTTTTTGAACATTCTTTTGATGAATTGCCCCATGAAGAAGTACCAATTGAAAAAGAAGATTTGATTTTTCCAGAAGAAATTGAGGAAATTGAGCCAGAGCCAGAGCTCCCTCCTCCACTTCTTTTTACAGAAGAAGAAAGGCAGCAAGCTTACGAAGAAGGCGTTTTAAAGGGGCGTGAAGCTGGCTACCAGCAAGCTAGCGAGGAGATGAATTCCTCCCTAGACTCGCAAATCAAGATTCACCTGGAAAAGATTGAATTATTCCTGGAACAAGGTGTGGCTGTAACCCAGGAGCGGAAAAGAGACTTAACGTATCAAATTATTCTTCTTTCTAAACAAATTTTTCATAAGCTTTTTCCTATTCTTGAGCGTAAATGGGGGAAAAATCAAATAGAAAAGCTTGTTACATCAGTCCTTCAGGATGAAAAACCCGAAACGCTTCAGATTCGTCTTAACCCAAAATCAAAAGAAGCACTCCAAGCTCATATGGAAAAATGGTCCATGATTTCTAAGGTAAGCTTAGAAGCTGATGAAACCATGGGTGTTTCAGATTGCAAATTAGCATGGGATCAAAGTGGCTTGGAACGTAGGGTGGAGAAAACAGTACAAGAAATTGAAAACATTTTTAATAGTTTTGAAATTATTTTAAAAGAAAGTGAAGATACGTCACTTAAAAAATAAATTATTATGATAAAAAGCACGTTTAATGTTAAAGAAAAAAAGGGAGAAGATACGTGGTTGAAGATCAAACAGAAAATCAAGGGACGGATACCCCTCAGGAGACTGTGGTAAAAGAGCAAGAAAGTAAACCAAAAACAACGCAACCTTCCAAAGGAAACCAGGATGAACTTTCTATTGAGGCGGTTTATGACGTACCAGTTCAAGTTTCTGCTGTATTAGGGCGCGTTACCATGCCAGTGAGCCAGTTGCTGAAATTAGGTCGCGGCGCGGTGGTTGAGCTAGATCGTCGAGTTGGCGAAAACGTGGATGTTTACGTCAACAATCGCTTGGTCGCCCGAGGTGAAGTGGTGGTTATGGAGGATCGACTTGGCATTACCATGACGGAGATTCTGCGTTCCGAGAAATTTTGAGGATCTGAAAGCAAAAATAAGGAAAAACCGCGTCGATGAGAACTGTTATTTTGGGGAAGCTTGAGGGATATATGACCATGGCTGCCAAGATTCTCTTGGATAAAGGTGTTAAGATTTCCCATGTGGAGGCCCTTGATCTTGCGCTGAGCACCTTGCGCTCCAGCCATGGCGCAGATCTGTTGTTGGTGGATATTGTCGAGGATGTTCCTCGATTGATGCGCTCGTTGAAGGAAGAGCGTATTTGTGTGCCCGTTGTTGCGTGTGGCATTGGCTCTAGCCAACGGGAAAAGATTGTGCAGGCTATTGAAGAAGGCGTTAAAGAATATTTACCACTTCCTCCAGACCCTGCCTTAATTGCGGCCGTTTTAGAAGCTGTTTCAACCCAAGATCACCAAGCTATTTTTCAAGACCCTATCACAAAAGGTGTATTTGATTTGGCAGGAAAATTTGCGACGAGTGATGCTAGCATTTTGATTACAGGCGAATCTGGAACAGGCAAGGAGGTGATGGCGCGCCATATTCACCAAAAAAGCAAGCGCCAGAAAAAAGCTTTTGTTTCCATCAATTGCGCTGCTATTCCAGAAAATTTGCTTGAATCAGAGCTTTTTGGCCATGAAAAAGGGGCTTTTACGGGTGCTATCGCAAGACGTTTAGGGCTTTTTGAGCAGGCCCATGGGGGGACTTTACTCTTAGATGAGATTAGCGAGATGCATCCACGCCTTCAGGCTAAGCTCTTGCGTGCTGTTCAAGAACGTGAAATAAACCGCGTGGGAGGGGGGCATCCCGTGAAGGTAGATATTCGCTTGCTTGCTACCAGCAATCGGGATTTGTTGAAAGCTGTCGAAGAAGGAAATTTTCGGGAAGATCTCTACTTTCGTTTAAATGTGATCAATTTAGAGCTTCCGCCGCTGCGCAAACGCCCAGGTGATTTAGCCATTCTTTCAAATCATTTTTTGGCTAAATATGCAGAGGCGAATGGTATTGCGATGAAGCCCTTGTCTGAAGAGGCTCAAGATGCCATCAAAACTTACCCTTGGCCGGGAAATGTGCGTGAGTTGGAAAACGCCATGCACCGCGCAATCTTGTTAAGCTCCCATGGTGATGAAATTTTACCGGAGCATATTTTTTTGTTTAAGCAAGCAGAGCCGCGTGCTTCTCTTATGTCCCAAGGCGGTGAACCTTGGGTGGGCCGAACCATTTCTGCCGTTGAGAAGACTTTAATTTTAGAAACCCTAGACCATTGTTTAGGAAACCGAACCCATGCTGCTCATATCTTAGGCATTACGATCCGTACCCTTCGTAATAAACTCAAGCAATATGGTGTAGAGCATCTAGAAGAAGACGGGGAAGGATTTGAGGAAGAAGAAGGGAAAATCGTTACCCTTAATTAAACCATTTGTATTGCTTTTTAACCCAAGGAGTTTTTACCTGTGCCTCCTAGCTCTTTTTTAGAAATTTTATCGACCTCGGCGAAAAATCCTGTGGCCACCCTGCATCAATTAGGGCGCATTCGAGGTGTGCTGCAGCGCGGTGAAGTGGCCTTTGCTTTAGGGCTAATTGCTGTTTTGGTGGTATTGGTATTGCCTTTGCCCAGAGCTTTTCTGGATATGAGCCTTGCCATTTCTTTGGCGTTTTCAGTTCTCATTTTAATGACAGTGCTTTTCATAGAAAAGCCTTTGGATTTCAACTCCTTTCCAACGGTGCTTTTGGTTGCCACCATGATGCGTCTGTCTCTTAACGTTGCGTCTACACGTCTCATCCTTTCTGATGGGCATGAGGGTCTTCATGCAGCTGGAGAGGTGATTCGAGCTTTTGGCTATTTCGTGATGGGTGGGAATTTTGTGATCGGGATGATCGTTTTTGGTATTTTAGTGATTATCAATTTCATCGTCATCACCAAAGGTTCTGGACGTATCGCCGAAGTTTCCGCAAGGTTTAGCTTGGATGCGCTTCCAGGAAAACAAATGGCGGTGGACGCAGACTTAACATCCGGGGCCATCGATCAGTCAGAAGCGAGGAGAAGGCGTGAAATCATTCAGAATGAAACCAATTTTTATGGGGCCATGGATGGTGCCGCAAAATTTGTGCGCGGAGATGCGATCGCAGGTCTTATGATCACCTTCATCAATATTATCGGAGGGATCATCATCGGGGTTGTCCAAAAAGGCCTTACCTTTTCTGAGGCATCTCATACCTATACATTTTTAACGGTGGGAGACGGCCTGGTTACCCAAATTCCAGCGCTGATTGTTTCTGTTGCAGCGGGTATGTTGGTTTCTAAAACCGGCGCCGATGGTTCAGCAGACAAAGCTCTCTTTGGCCAGTTGAGCGCTTATCCAACAGCCCTTGGTATGAGCGCTGTTTTGATGACAATAATGGCTGTGCTTCCGGGTATCCCCGCAATTCCCTTTTTAGTTTTGGCTTTGGCGACGGGGACTGTTTCTTGGAAATTGAAAGAGCAGCAGTTAAGCGCACAAAGAGAATCCAGCAAACAGGATGCTGTTTTGCAAACGACATCTACCCATGCAGAAGATTTGTTGGGTGCCGCGTTACAGATTGAATCTATCAAATTAGAGCTTGGGTATGGTTTGCTTGAAATCTTGAACGACGACAAACTTACGAATAAAATTAAGAATATTCGTCGAGAAATCGCAAGCCAAATGGGTTTTGTTGTTCCGTCTGTGAGGGTTTTAGATAATACCCAATTGGAACCCAATCAATATCGCATTCGTATCAAAGACATAGAAATTGCAAAAGGAACACTCCGGCCCCAGATGTTGTTAGTGTTAGACCCCAAAGGACACACCATCCATTGTGCAGGAGAGGACACCAAAGACCCTGTTTTTGGGCTGGATGCCAAATGGATTTATCCGACTTCACGGGCGGATGCAGAGATGGAGGGCTATACGGTGGTGGAACCAGGAACGGTGCTTGCAACCCACTTGACTGAAATTCTAAAAGATTCCATGGGCGAATTACTTTCTTTTTCAGATGTTCAAAAATTGGTCGATCGCTTGGAGAAACCCCATCAAAAGCTTTTTTCAGATTTGGTGCCAACCCAACTTCAACCTGCTATGTTCCAGAGGATTTTACAAAATTTATTAGCAGAGCGTGTCTCTATTCGAGATTTAGGAACTATCATCGAAGGGGTTGGGGAAGCAGTTTCATCAACCCGCAACCCACTGGCTCTGACAGAGCATGTGCGTTCCAGGATCGGTCGCCAAATTTGTGCTTCTTATGAAACCACAGACGGGATTTTGCAGGTCATTTCGCTGTCAGCTGCGTGGGAACGCACCTTCCAAGACGCTTTGTCAGGGGATGGAGAAATAAAACATTTTATTGTTCCGCCCAGCAAGCTGCAAGAATTTGTAGAAAAAATGAATGCTGCTTTCCAAGCTTATACCCAGCGCAGCGACATGGTTGTACTGTTAACTAGTGGGACATTGCGCCCTTATGTTCGCTCGATCGTTGAGAGATTCAGGCCTCTAACGCCTGTCATCTCTCAACATGAAATTCATCCGAAAATAAAATTAAAAACCATCGGAGAAATATAATTTTTGTGTAATCAGCTTGAAATATAAGTTGGATGCCGTATAATCCCTAAACGAGCCAGAATAAAAAAATTGTAATTAGAAAAAACGTGCCCGATATCCCCGCACCTATGACGTGCAGCCTTCATTTTGAAGAAAACCACTTGTTGGCCTCTTTGTTTGGGGAATATGATCGAAATTTACGCTATCTTGAAAGCCTTTCGGGGATTGCGATCTCCGCCCGCGGTGGGCACATCCACCTCGTGGGTGAGGCTTCACAGGTTTATGTTGTCGAAAAAGCCTTAAAGGACCTCTATAAGCACCTTCAAGCCAATGGGAAATTAAATCAACAAGACATCAACACAAGTTTTCGCTTTGCTGCTTATGCCATGGAGAAGGGTGGGGAATTTAAGCCCTATAGCCTTGCGCTTCCAACACCTCAAAGGCGCTCTGTCGTGGCGCGCACCCCCAATCAGTCCCATTATATGCAAAAACTTTTGTCTTCTGATATGGTGTTTGCTTTGGGGCCAGCAGGCACAGGAAAGACCTATCTAGCGGTGGCGGTGGGTGTTTCTAAACTTTTGAGCGGAGAGGTGGATCGTCTGGTTTTGTCACGTCCAGCAGTGGAAGCAGGAGAAAAATTGGGTTTTCTACCGGGGGATCTTAAAGATAAAGTAGACCCCTATCTGCGCCCTCTTTACGATGCACTCCACTATGTGCTCCCCTCTGATATGGTTTCCAAGAAAATGCAGATAGGCGAAATTGAGATTGCGCCGCTTGCTTATATGCGTGGAAGAACGCTTTCTAACGCTTATATCATCCTGGATGAGGGGCAAAATACGACGCCAGTTCAAATGAAGATGCTGTTAACACGTATGGGAGAAAATTCACGGATGGTTGTGACGGGAGATCTCAGTCAAGTGGATCTACCGAGGGGCGTTCGATCGGGCTTGAGAGATGCGCTTGAAATTGTTGCGTGCGTCCCAGATGTGGTGGTGATGCGCCTTGCGGAAGAAGACATTGTACGCCATCCTTTGGTTGCAAAAATTGTCCATGCCTATGATATGAGGGACCGCAAACAAGGACAGGATGATTACAAAGATGCATGAGGAAGGCATTAGGTTTTAAACAGTGAAGCCAAATTCTTTTGATCTGATCATTGATTTTTCATGCACGTCACCCACTCGCTGGAAAGCTCATTTTTTGCCCCATAAACGCTGGTTTAAGAAATTAGGGCAGTTGGTTTTGTCCCGGGGGATTCTCCCTAAACGAGAGATGGCAGCTTTGGAGATCAGCTTTCTGCTGACGGATGATGCGCAAATTCAAGATTTGAACCGGGACTATCGTGGTTATGACAAGCCAACGAATGTTTTAGCTTTTCCTTCCATGCAACCTTTTTTCTGGCTTTCAGATGAGCCTGGAGATGCTTATCCAGAGGAACTTTTGCTGGGGGATGTGGTGTTAAGCCTAGAGACAATCGCTGAAGAAGCCAAGCAATTCGGCATTTCTTTTGAGAACCATCTAACCCATTTGGCGGTTCATGGTACGCTGCATCTTCTTGGATATGACCACCAAGAAGTGTCTGATGCGTTGAAGATGGAGCAATTAGAACAACAAATCCTTGAATGCCTCGAGATTCCCAACCCTTACGCAAATCCTTTATGGAGAGAAAAATCGTGAAACCCAAAAAATGGCGAAATTTTTGGAAGTTGTGCAAAAAATTGCTGGGAGGTGCAAATGAATTAGAGCATCGAAAATCCACGGAACCAGAGTTTTCTTCTGAAGAAGGGGATCCAGAGAAATCTTTTGAGATTTTTTTGAAAGAATTAAAAGCCCTGACCGTTGGAGACGTCATGGTTCCTCGGGCTGACTTAATCGCTGTTTCGAAAGAAGACACTTTGGAGGAGGTTCTAGATCGCTTCCTACAGACTCGCGCCCAGGCTTTGCCGGTTTTTCGAAGTAATCTAGATGATATTATTGGCATGATTTTTGTCCACGATATACTCGCTCTTCTTGCCAAAAAATCAATAGAGCCTTGGGCGCGTAAGCTGATCCCTGTTTCTTTTGTACCAGCTTCCATGCTTGCTTTGGAGGCGTTTGTTGCACTATCTGATCAACGGGCGCCTTTTGTCTTGATTGTGGATGAGTATGGTGGCGTAGATGGCCTTGCTTCGCAAAAAGCGTTGCTTAAAGCATTGGGAAGCCAATTTGGGCTTTGGGAAGAGGAAACAGAGATTTTGGAGACGGTTGAATGGAGTGAGCAAAAAGGAAGCTACCTCATTGACGGTCGCCTGCCCCTTGAAGCTTTCGAGGAAGAGTTTGACCTTTCCTTTCAGCTATCCGAGCGTGAAGAAGATATAGAAACCGTGGGCGGGCTTGTATGTTCCCTTGCAGGGCGTGTTCCCTTGGTGAAAGAAGTGATAGCGCATCCCAAGGGCATTACTTTTGAAATCTTGGACGCAGATTCCAGGCGGATCAAGCGCATGGCTGTGTTTTTGCCAAAAAAACGTTGAAAATTCTTTCTTTAACCTTTTATAGAGCGAAAAATTTTTTTTCGAAATTTCCAAATAACCCAAAGAAGCAGTCCGAGTACAATGCCCGCCAACACAAAGAACCTCTGGGTGGGGGTGATGCGATTCATCAAGAAATCCCCGAAAAAATAACCCGCGGTGCAGCTTAAAACTGACCAAATCGCTGCCGCAATGATATTGAGAACAGCAAAACGACGAAATGTCACACCGGCAGCTCCGATAATCACGGGGCTGATCGTGCGAATACCATAGATGAAACGAAAACTAAGGATAAAAGCGGTATCATATTTATGCAATAATTCAAAAGCGCGCTGGGAGGGCGCTTCTAACTTAGGAAAACGCTGGATGATCCGTAAGCCGAAGCGAGTACCTACAAAAAATAAAATCTGATCCGCGATCACAGTTCCGGTGAAAGAAATAAGGATAATCTTTAATAAAGAAAGATAACCTTGGGAAGCTAAAAAGCCCGCGGTTAGGATGACAGATTCGCCCTCGACCAAAGAGCCTAAAAAAACCGCAAGGTAACCCCAATCTTGGATAAACGCTTCCATGAACTAAAATCCTTTTGTGCCATGTATCAACAGTTGCCGTACCTAGTTTAGCGCTTCGGGAGGCTCAAGTCCCATCAAAAGAGACGCAAAAGAATCTGCCCGAAAAGGCTGAAGATCCTCCAGACCTTCTCCTAAACCAATGGCGTGGAAGGGAAGTCGAAACGCCTCAGCAAGGCCAACCAAAACCCCCCCTTTAGCCGTTCCGTCTAGTTTTGTCATGATCAAACCCGTCAGCGCAACCGTTTTTTGAAACAGCTCCACTTGAGAGAAAGCGTTTTGGCCAACGGTTCCATCCAAAACTAAAATACAGCTGTGGGGGGCTTCTGGGTCATGCTTTTTCAAAACACGCACAAGCTTACCCAGCTCTTCCATCAAATGAGCTTTGTTCTGAAGCCGGCCTGCCGTATCCACCAAAAGGATGTCTTCCTGGCTCTGACACGCGGCCTGGTAAGCCTCAAAGAGTAAACCCGCGGGATCAGCCCCTTGTTTACCTTGCTGGAGTGGAATATGGGATCTGGATGCCCAAACCGCAAGCTGTTCAACAGCAGCAGCCCGGAAGGTATCTCCCGCTACCAGACGCAGGGTATAGCCTTGGGCTTTCCAAAGGGCTGCTAATTTGCCGAGGGTTGTTGTTTTTCCACTTCCATTTACGCCAACCATCAAACAAACCCAAGGCTTTCCCAGTTTTTTTTCAGGAACCAGAGGCTTTTCACAAGGTTGGAGCAGTTGCTTCATTTCATTCGCCAAAAAAGCCTGCACTTTTTCTGGATCAAAAGGTGTTGGAAATCGCTGTTGGCGAACGTGCTCAACCAATCGGGTGCTGACTGAAACGCCCAAATCGGCTTGAAGCAGAAGTTCTTCCAAGGCTTCCAATGTTGTTGCGTCTACCTTGCGGTTTTTTAAGAGCGAGGCAACTTGAGTTCCCAAGGCTTGTGAAGATTTTTTGAGCCCTTGTTTTAAGCGCTTAAACCACCCGCCAGAGCCTTGCTCTGAAGCTGCTTTTGAAACGGACATTTTTTAACCCGCCCCTCCCACAACCTGAAGCACCCCATTTTCAACCTTCTCAACCCTACCTTTCACGATGGTTTTGTCGAGGGGGGAAATATCTTGAAATTTCGCTGGCGCAAAATGCTCTGTATAACCAAAACCCTGCTGCTCAGCTAAAACCGAGACGGTTTTCCCTATAAAACTATCCAGGGTAGCGATCTGCCGCGCCTGTCCCGCGTGACGAAGGCGAGCCGCACGCGCTTTGATAATGGCTCGAGGCACCTGGGGCATTTTAGCAGCTGGTGTCCCCTCCCTTGGAGAATAAGGAAACACATGAAGGTAGGAAAGCCCACACTGCTCCACCAACGCCAGGGTCTCTTGAAACATTTCCTCCGTTTCTGTTGGGAACCCAACAATCAAATCTGCACCAAAAACTGCCTCTGGACGCAATGCTTTTACCTGTTCGCACCAGGCAATGGCGTCCTCCCGCAGATGGCGACGTTTCATCCGCTTGAGGATGAGGTTGGCACCTGCCTGAAGGCTTAGGTGGAAATGCGGCATCAAACGCTGCTCTTGCTGAATGCACTCCAACAGAAGGGGATCGACCTCCACAGGGTCTAGGGAAGACAGACGCAAGCGAGACAGCTCCGGAACTTGCTGAAAAATACGCTGAACCAGGCGGCCCAAGGTGGGTTTCCCTGGCAAATCTTGGCCATAGTCTGTGATATCAACTCCTGTGAGCACAACCTCTTGAAACCCCTGTTGAACCAATACATGTAGCTGATCTGTGATAAAGCCTGCGGGGGTGCTGCGGTTATTACCACGGCCATAGGGGATGGTGCAGAAGGTGCAGCGATGGTTACAACCATTTTGAATTTCAATAAAGGCGCGGGCCTTAGACTCAAAGCCTGTCACCAAGTGGTGGGCTGTTTCTTTGATTTCCATGATATCCTGGACCAACACGCGCTGGGGGATTTCTGGCTTAAAATTTTCACCATGAAGCTTATCTTGATTGCCCAATACCCGGTCCACCTCAGGCATGGCCTCAAACACTTTGGGACGAATCTGGACAGCGCACCCGGTTGCGATAATCAGGGCTTTGGGATGCTCACGCCGCATTTTCCGGATGGTCTGGCGGGCCTGACGTTCCGCTTCTGCTGTAACCGCACACGTGTTAACAATGATGGCGTTGCCAAGACCCGCCTGCTTTGCGTGCTGGCGCATCACTTCAGACTCATAAGTATTTAGGCGACAGCCAAACGTTACAATTTGAGGCTCTTCCATCCCATAATTTCCATCCATTTGTTACCCACAAGGGAAACTATAGCAAAAAAAAATCCGAAATGGGACAAAAAGGAGATTTTTGAAAAATCTCCTATAA
Source organism: Alphaproteobacteria bacterium (assembly GCA_051657245.1). GTDB lineage: Bacteria > Pseudomonadota > Alphaproteobacteria > Holosporales > JBOFFI01 > JBOFFI01. The sequence continues at coordinate 25,814 of JBOFKI010000062.1, forward strand.
AAACAGCCACGCTAGGCCAAAGCTTATGGAAAAATAAGCTTTTTCTGGGCAAGAGCTTAGTGGTCTTCTAACGTCCCAATAATCTTATACACAGCCCTCAATTCTTCTCGAGAAATGCTCTCTTTTTCCCTGGGTTCTTGGGCTGCAAAAGGGGAAACTAACAAGCATTCCTGATCCCAACCCCAGAATTGACGAACCAACGCGTGATCATTTTTTGTAAGCACAACGACAGAGCAGCGCGGTGACAAAGGCCTCGTTGTGTGAACAAACAAAACATCTCCCGTCACATACTTAGGAGCATTTTCATCATCCTTCACATAAAGAGCAAAAGCGGTCGGAATTCCCAAAAGCTGGGGGGGGCGGAAAGTCCAGTCCGCAGGGTTTATAAAATCGATGGTGGTTGCTTCTTGGGAAGCACCCGGCAAAAAACCTAAAGGAGTCGACACACTGTAGACTGGGAGGTCTTTTTGGGGCACAGCGGCTTCTGTTCCATGCTCGTGGTGATAGGCATGACCAATTTCGTGATGGCTATCGTGTGCAACCCGAATGTTGCGAGAAGATGGGCTAGAAGAAGCACCTGAAAGGTTCAACAGTTCTCCTGGTTGACACCCTAACACAGCAGAGAGACGTTCTAACAAGTCTGTATTTAGACGTCGAGCCCCCCCTTCAAGGCGTGAAAGATAAGAAGGCGAGATGCCTGTAAGTTCTGATAAACCCTCAAGGGTCAATCCACGGGCACGACGAAGCATTTTTAAGCTACTTTGCTTGCTGCGCCGCATCATATAAGCGGAGTAGGGCCCCTCAAACTCATTGGCGTGGGAAGATTGCTGCTCCCCCTCATACCCGTGATTTACAAACGTGAAGGGAGAGAGTTTTCTAATACGTTTTCCCGAATTCATTTCGTGGCTCCTTTTTATTATCTGTTCCTAGAAGAGGAAATAACCTTGCCTCATTTTTCTAAACAAAGAACTTATGTAAAATATTTTGCCAAAAATTATTTTTTTGTCTAGAGAAAAAAAATAATAATAAAAATTTTATAAATTTTTTTCTTTTTTCGGCACATTTTCTTAAAAAAACCATCAAAAAGTCAAGCTTTTTTTCGGAAAAAATTGCCTTATTTTATTTTATGGAGCAAATATATCCTTTTTCAGGCAATTCATACCCATTCCATCTTAAAATAAATTTTAGAGAATGTGTTCAAAAAATTTGAAATTTTGTGAAAATTTTGAGAAATGTGCTGAAGGAATGTATTTAAAATGTCAAAGAAATCGACATTATTGATTCAAGATTTTTTAAACAAACTCTATAGATTTTCTAAATAGCCGCGCAGGGTTTTGAGGTCTTCCGGAAGCTCGCTTTCAAAAGACAGCGTTTGCTGGTTTGTGGGATGCACAAAGGTTAAAGCATGGGCATGAAGGGCCTGCCTGTCTGGCTTGAGGGTTTCTTCCAAGAAGGTTTTAAGGGCGGGAAGCGCTCTGCGGGGCGGGTTTCCATAAACAGGATCCGCGAGAACAGCATAGCCCAAGCTTGCCAGATGTACGCGAATTTGGTGGGTTCGGCCTGTTTCAAGCTTGCAGATAACCAGGCTGGCGTGTTGAGCATAGGTTTCTTGGGTTTTGTAATATGTTTTAGAAGGCTTTCCTCCCTGAGGCAGGACGGCCATTTTCTGTCGATGAACCGGGTGGCGCCCAATGGGCTGCTCAATCTCTCCTTGAAGCGGCATCGGCATTCCCCACACAAAGGCGGTATAAGTTCGTGATAAAGAACGGTCTGCAAATTGGGCTGAAAGCACCTGATGGGCTTGGTCATGCTTGGCCACCACCAAAAGGCCGCTGGTTCCTTTGTCTAAACGATGTACAATTCCCGGCCGTTTCACCCCCGAGATTCCAGATAAAGACTCTCCGCAATGGGCCAAAAGCCCGTTAACGAGGGTTCCGTCTGGCTGCCCTGCCCCCGGATGCACAACCAGTCCCGCTGGTTTATCAACAACCAGCAAATCTGCGTCTTCATAGACGATGTGCAGGTCCATCCTTTGGGGTAGTAGCGGCATATCCTCAAGGGGAGGCATGGAGAGGGTGTAAACCTCACCGGTTTTTACCTTGGAGGAAGCTGACACAGGGCTTGATGCCCCTTGACAGACATATCCCTCTTTGATGAGTTGTTGCAAGCGGGTGCGGCTGAGCTCTGGGAAGTGTTCTGCTAAAAATTTGTCCAGCCGCCAGCCAGCCTCATGGGAAAGCACCTCACAACTGGAGAGAATGTCATCGTATATCGGTTCCATTTATCCAGACTAACCTAAGTGTCGAAGCTATCGCAAGAGAAAGGAACAGCGCCAAATTTTCTTCTTGCAAAGCTTTATAAGACAGGTATGATGGGGGCAATTTTGGGGAAGCGGGTGTAGCTCAGGGGTAGAGCACAACCTTGCCAAGGTTGGGGTCGAGGGTTCGAATCCCTTCGCCCGCTCCAAGCGCCTCTCTGGGCCTTTGTTCCGTTCTTTTTTTCCAGAAAAATTTTGAAAATTGCCTTTAAATGTATCGGGTCTTTGGGGGGGATGGTATCAGGGATATGGACAAGGGTGCTGTTGTTTGTTTTAATCCTTTCAGAAAACGTCAATTGATCTGGAGTATAAAAACCGATGAGCGATTCACATAAATGGATGCAGGGCAAGCGTGGCGTCATCATGGGGTTGGCGAACGATCGTTCTTTGGCCTGGGGAGTTGCGCAAAAATTAGCGCAGCAAGGGGCAGAGCTTTGTTTTACCTATCCTTTGGAAGTGTTTGAAAAGCGCGTCCGTCCCTTGGCAGAATCTCTGGTTTCTTCCCTTGTGTTACCCTGTGATGTGGGGTCTGATGCGGATATTGAAACCCTTTTCAAAACCCTTGAGTCCCAGTGGGGTTCGCTGGATTTTGTGCTCCACGCCATTGCCTTTGTCGATAAAGAAGAGCTTAAACATCAATATGTGACTACTTCTCGGGCTAATTTTTTACAAGCCCTTGATATTTCTTGCTATTCTTTTACCGCGGTGGCCAAGCATGCTTCCGCTTTAATGCCCCAAGGGGGGAGTCTTCTGACATTGACCTACCATGGCTCCCAGCGTGTGATGCCCCATTATAATGTGATGGGAGTTGCCAAAGCAGCTTTAGAAGCCAGCGTGCGTTATTTGGCTGCTGATCTGGGGGGACAGAATATTCGGGTGAATGCCCTTTCAGCAGGACCTGTGAAGACTCTCGCAGCCTCAGGCATAGGAGATTTTAACTATATCTTGAAATGGAACCAGTATAATGCTCCCTTGAAGCGGAACACAACCCTTGAAGACGTTGGAGGAAGTGGTCTCTATTTGCTTAGCGACCTTTCTTCAGGCGTCACAGGAGAAGTCCACTATGTGGATTCTGGCTACCATGTCGTGGGCATGAAAGCTGTGGATGCGCCTGATATTGCAACGGTGATTTGATCGGCTTGGGCCGCCAACCTTAATGAAGGGTTTGTTCATGGGAAGGGTTTTTCGATTTTTTCGTAGGCTGGTGGTGGGATTGTGCGCAACCCTTGGGTTTGTAATGCTTTTGGGTGTCCTTGGGTTTTGGATATTCCGTAGTATGGTGCAACCGCGTTTTGCTTTGCAGGAGACGAACGTTTTAGAACTTTCTCTAAAAGGGGATTTTATGGAAGGGGTTGCCCAGAGTCCTCTCCAACAGCTGCTGGAAGGGGGCAAGGCGTCTTTCTATCAAACCCTTGCGGTTTTGGAACACGCCTCAAAAGATCCTCACATTCCAGGGCTTTTCATCACCCTTGATAACCCTGGGCTGGGCCTTGCGCAAATTCAAGAGCTTCGCGCTGTTTTTAAAACATTTCGCAAGAACGGCAAATTTGTGCATATGTACGCTCAAAGTTTTGGGGAGCTTTCTCCTGCGGCACCTCTCTATTACTTGGCCAGCGCCGCAGACCATATTTCCATCCAACCTTTGGGGATGATTTGCATTACGGGGCTGAGCATAGAAACACCTTTTTTAAAAGGTTTTTTAGATTGGGCAGGGGCCCAAGCCCAATTTGCCAAGCGAGAGGCTTATAAATCTTTCCCTGAAATGTTTACGGAAAAGAAGATGAGCGAGCCTTCCAGACAAGCTTTGACTGCGCTCCTCCAATCGCTATCCCAGCAGCTTATCCAAGGGATTGCCGAAGATCGCAAGCTTTCTCCTGCGCAGGTTGAAGCAGCTTTTGCCAATGCTCCTCTTTCAGATAAAGAAGGGAAGGAGGCTAAACTGATCGATACTATTTGTTATGAAGGAGAAGCCCTAACGTTAGCTCAAAAAAAAGCACAGATGGCCCCTGTTTTGCCCTTTTCTATTTATAGAAAAAGGATGAAGCAGGCAGAGGGAAAGCTTGGGCGCACAAAACCCTCTGTTGCGTTGGTTTTTGGAGAAGGGATGATCCTCCAAGAGGCGCCTCCTGGAATGTCTCCCCTAAGCTCAGACCGGGAAATCATTGCTGCTGTTCCAACCCTCAGGCTTTTTGAAAAACTTGAGCAAGACCCAGATATTAAAGCGTTGGTTTATCGTATTGACAGTGGGGGCGGGCATGCCCTCGCCTCAGATAGCATCCGAGAAGGGCTCCAACGCCTGCGCAAGGCTGGTAAAACAGTGGTGGTTTCCATGGGGAATGTGGCCGCTTCCGGGGGGTATATGATTGCTTTGGGGGCTGATCGCATCTTTGCGGAGCCTGCGACTCTCACGGGATCGATTGGTGTGTTTGGAGGTAAGCTAAACCTGGAGGCTTTTTGGAAAAAATTTGAGATTGGATGGGATGGGGTTGCGACCCACCCCCAAGCTTCTATGGCCAGCTTAAACCGTTCTTTTTCTGAGAAAGAATTTAAACTTTTAGATAAATGGGCAGACCAGCTTTACAGTCATTTTCTAACCTTGACGGCTACAGCACGCAAGCTTACGCCAGAAGAAGCTCGAGCAGCAGCCCAAGGCCGTGTGTGGACAGGCCAGCAAGCCCATGCCCTCAAATTAGTTGATAAGCTGGGAGGCGTGGGAGAAGCAATCCTGGAAGCAAAGCAATTAGCGCGTCTGGAGCCTGATGCGTTGGTCAAGATTTATCCACATCCCAAGTCATTTCCAGAGTTAATTTTAGAGGCTCTCAGCGGCTCTGGGGCATCCCAAGAGGAAGCGCAAGCTGTGTTGCGAACGTGTGTTCAGGGGGAATGTATTTCGTTTGTGCGCGATATTTTGAGCGGGTTAAAAAGCTTTTTGCATAGCTTTGGACTTTATCCCCCCCTTGCTTTAACCATTGAGTAGCGTCTTATGAAGCCTTTATTTGAGACTTTTTTTGAAAATGCCCTAGACACGATTCGTCGGGAAGAGCGCTACCGGGTTTTTTTGCTCCTGCGGCGTTCTGCGGAAGCTTTTCCAGAAGCAATTTATGAAAGCCCTTTGGGACCTCAAAAGATTGTGGTTTGGTGCGGAAACGACTATCTGGGCATGAACATGTTTCAACCAGCTATCGAAGCTTTTCAGCAAACGGCTTTCCAAGGCGGTCTAAGTGCAGGGGGGACTCGGAATATTTCTGGAACCCATCCACTTCATCAACAGCTTGAGCGAGAGCTGGCAGACCTCCATGGTAAAGAAGCGGGTTTGCTTTTTACATCAGGTTATGTGGCCAATGAAACAGCCCTTCAGACCTTGGGTATGTCCCTGCCCAACACGCTCTTTTTTTCAGACGAGGCGAACCACGCGTCATTAATCCAAGGTATCCGCAACAGTCGCTGTGAAAAGAAGATTTTTCGTCACAATGATATGGCGCACCTGGAACAGCTTTTGTTAGAAGCGCCTTCGAACGCAAACAAGATCATCGTGTGTGAATCTCTCTATTCCATGGAGGGAGATGTTGTGCCTTTGGGTGCCCTACTCGACCTTGCGGAACGTTTCCAGGCCCTTACATTTTTGGATGAAGTGCATGCGGTGGGGCTATACGGCCCGCGGGGGGGCGGCATTGCTGAACAAGAGGGTCTTTCTCACCGGGTGGATATCATCCAGGGAACCCTTGGTAAAGCCTTTGGCACCATTGGGGGCTATCTTGCGGCGTCTGCAGCATGTATCGATTTTATTCGCAGTTTTGCGCCGGGGTTTATTTTTACAACAGCTCTCCCCCCTGCGGTGGTGGCTGGAACCCTGGAAATTGTGAAGCATTTAAAAAATAGCAGCCTTGAAAGAGCCCGTCAGCAAATTTGTGTTCAAACCCTTAAAAGACACCTCAAGGACCTCCAAATCCCTTTTTTTGAAAACCTAACCCACATCATCCCCATTCTTATCGGGGACGCAAAGCTGTGCAAGGATGTTTCGGCCTATCTGTTAAACAAACACCATGTTTACTTGCAGCCCATTAACTACCCAACGGTTCCCAAGGGAACAGAGCGACTGCGCCTAACCCCTTCTGCTAGGCACACTCCTGAGATGGTGAACCAGCTGGTAGAGGCCCTCCAGGAAACCTGGGTGCAGTTTGGTCTTCAGAAAACATCCCTTTCTGAAAGGGCTAACTCTTTTGGATGAGGCGGGGAGTGGGTTTATGATGCAGTTTATTAATTCACCTATAGAGTTGTGTCTATGAAAATATCTTTTCCCAGACACACTCTATAGCGTACTTTTAGGCGTTCAAGCCTTATCGCAGGCGTAGTTCTGGCGTTCTTAGGGAGGATTATCGCGGGCATCTATCACCTCTATGAGTAAAAATGTCGATTCCTAAGTTTACATCGTAGCTTTCAGATAGGTAACCATCCGAGATAAAATACGTTGGGGGGACAAGCAAAAGCGCCAAAAAACATTTACAAACACCCAAGATGGATTCCAAAAAATGCTGGAATCGTCCCAAAACACAAACAATCCGGAAGTTCAGTCCGAGGACAAAGTCGCCTATCTAACATTGGATCCTCCAGATTACGCAACGTCCCCTACTTCCCAGTACTTGTAGCAAAGCAGTATAATCCTGTTCTGGCACACTTTTGGGAACGCTTAACGCACAAAGGTAAAAGCAAAGTGACCGCTGTTGGGACTTGTATGCGAAAGCTTCTACACATTATCTTCGGCGTC
>JBOFKI010000063.1:0-1582 GCA_051657245.1 Alphaproteobacteria bacterium
AAACAGTGACATACACAGCGAAAAATAGTGATGTTGCTCACATGGTAAGCGGTTGATTCATAGATGGTTGCGATCATCGAACTGGATCGCGTATGGTGGCTGGGTTTGGCCGCAAGGCTGAACGACAGGCAAAGAAAACCCCCCAAGGCTGGCAGGCTTTGAGGGGCTAGGGTGAGACTGAGAACGTTAATTAACAATCTCGGTTGTACCGGATAAAGTAACAACATTCACCCCCATTCTATCCAGTACCCCCGCCCTTTGTCTATACCCTTTGCCAGATTTTGGCAGGGATAGGCGCAGCTACTCGCTGAAACAATCCTTACCCCTTCCAAAGTCGAGCACAATCGAGGCCCGTTCGCGTGCGCGTGTGTGTTTTAAAGACTTAAACCCGAGAGCGGGAACAAATACTGAATCTTTAATGTTTAAGATCTACTGACTTAAATATAGGGGAGCCTTTACCCAAATTCAGGATTTGGCCGTGCTTTTTGGGGATAACTCGGGGCATAAGCAGCCCAAAACCCAAGGACAAAAACCGATGCACAAGACCAAACGAGAAAAGTTATCCACAACCTACGAGAGGAAGCCGACCCACGGCGTTAAACTGACCACGAAGAAAGGCACCCTATCCCGAGTGCTACGACAGGCAAAGAAACCTTGTTCAAAGTGCAAATCAAAGACCGTATACGCCACCACGGACGAGGCCAAAATAGGCGGCTATGCTCGCAAGTGCTACCACTGCCACCCAGAGCACAAAGCAGCCGCGCAGAGCGAAGCGATATACAGGGCAGAACGGGCACAGCTACGCGAGAACAACAAAAGACCCAAAGCCACCAGCAATCCAGAGTTGCCACCGTTGAGCCTTTACGCTGAATACGAACACATGGCACCGATTACCCTACCCGAGGCAGTACCGACACACAGCGACCACGTAAAGCACCTACAAGGACAGGGTATTTACTCTGAACCATGCCCCACCTGTGAACGGCCTATGATTGGAGTCTGCCAGCACTGTGAAGCCAAGAAAGCGAAGAAGCGGAACCAGCATCGAGCCCTATTGATTGAGCTGGGCAAAGAACCAAAACCGAAGAAAACACCCGTAAAGAAGGGGCAGCCTTGCGCTGTATGTGGAGGAGTTGCCTATTACAAAAATGGGAATTGCATCCAGTGCTGTGAAGCCAAGAAGAAGGGAACAAGCCCAATCAGGGCACTACCACCTTGCACCCATTGCGGAGAACAGGACAGAACGCCGACCGGTATTTGTAGACCTTGCGCAGCCAAGGCCAGAGCCAACAGAGCAGCGAGAAAGAGATAGCCGCGATTTGGTGAACGGGAACCGGAACGAACAGAGCAACGCGGATAAGTACCGTTGCCACTCAATACAGGCCGCTGGCGTGGAGACAAACCACAAAAGAGGTTTTGCAGGGAATGGGGGTTTTGATGGAGCGAGGCCCACCAGCACAACCCACGCCATGAACAAACATCTTAAAACAGTGGATTCTTACTTTTACCCGCTGGATCACAATTCGAGTTATTCCGACTACCACACCCCGATTTGACCCCCTATTATTCCGACCAAGCCAAA
>JBOFKI010000064.1:0-15358 GCA_051657245.1 Alphaproteobacteria bacterium
AATCTGAGAATTAAAAAAATCAACAGAAATAGGGTATAAGCGCTTATTCATTACATCTCTTACTCAAATTAGTGGTTTTGAGAAAAATGATAGCACATTCAATATTTCAGATCTAATATTTTGTTAACAGTGCTATAGACGTGGCAGGTTTATTGCGTTTTAGCGAAGGTTCAAGCTTTTTGCGCCAATTCACAATGCTACGAAAACCAACCTTAAACCGAGCGGCGAGATCTCGGATGCTTAACCCTTCTTCCCTACCTGCTTCCAACACATGCTTGCGAAAATCAAGACTGTACGCGGAACATACCCCTCCCTTTCATCGCTAGCTTCTGACTGTTACGAAAAATAAGCTACAAGAAATACATGATTAAGAATAAAATGTAGCAAAATTATAAGTAATTAGCTATATGTCTGGCCATTTTACCTTTTCTGCGTTGTTGAAACTCGTATTGATTGCCTTGTTAATGCCTCAAATTGCCTTTTCAACGGGCTCGGTTAAAAGATTTTTAGAGCCAAACGACAGTCCTCGAAAGATGGTTACAGCTCCTGCTTCAGAAGCGCTGTTTTTTGAGGAGCTTCCTTCAGATATCATTAAGCTGATCCTTGTAAAACTTCCCAAAAAAGATCTGGCACGCCTGCGATTGGTTAACAAAAAACTGAAAAATATGGCCACCCCGTTCATCACCAACCTTGAAATTCCAGGGAACCTCCCAAGCGAAAAACAGGCGAAAAAATTTTTCAAAGACCTCAGCACGGATAAATTTTGGAAGTGGAAAAAGCCATCTGAGGCCTTCGCAAACCTCTTCCGTCACGCGCCGGTGGAAGCTTTATATTTTACCGGTCAAACGATTCATGCTGAGGCCATCCCAACCATCGTGTCTGTTTTGCCCATTGGACTTAAGATTCTTTGGTTGAACGAGAACGCGATCGGGGGTGCAGGTGCACAGGCTCTGGCGATCCACCTTCCAAACGACCTTCAATGGCTTTGGTTGAACGAGAACGCAATCGGGGATGCAGGTTTTTCAGCTTTATTGGCGGCAATCCCAAGAACAGATTTGACCTACCTGTCTATTTCTACGCCTTCTTCTTCACCCCTTCGTGAGCAATTCAAAAACCTCCGAAACCGACAAGAAAACTCCGTCACTGTAGATTTTAAATGAACCCTCTTCTTGCGTGGGAGAAAGAGATTTTATGAAAAATATCTTAGATTTTTTTCATAACAACAAAGCTTTTGTGTAAAGCTCTCGTCGTGGCAGTCCGGTTTGTTGGGCAACCATTTCCACCGCATCCCTCAAAGAAGCAGATTGCTCAAGGGCTTGTGTTAGAAGAAGCATGACCTCAGCTTCTTCGTAAAATTTGCTTTTTTTTGACCCTTCTACGAGAATGACAAGCTCTCCTTTGGCTGGGGTTTTTTCGTAATAATCAATTAAAGCAGACAAAGGGTTGCGCTGAACATTCTCATATATTTTAGTGAGTTCTCTGGCAACGGCAGCCTGCCTGTCTCCTAAAAGCTCCCTCAAAAGCTCCAAAGTTTGAGGGAGCCTTCGCGGAGCTTCAAAAAAAATGAGCGTTACGGGAAGTTGGGCGAGCTCTTTCAAAAGCGTTTTTTGTTGGGAAATTTTGCGAGGCAAAAATCCTTGGAAAAAAAATCGATCCGGGGGAAGGCCAGAAAGACATAGCGCCGTTAAAACTGAAGAAGGGCCTGGCAATGCTGTTACAGGAATATCTTCTCTTAGACAAGCCTCCACCAATTTATAACCAGGATCTGAGATAAGGGGCATGCCCCTGTCTGAAACCAAGCCAACGGTTTCCCCCCCTCTCAATTTTTCTAACACAAGGGGCCTGGCTTGTTCTCCATTGTGATCATGGTAGGGGATGAGGCGAGGGGAGGGGAGTCGATGTTGCGTTAAAAAACGTTGTATCACCCGAGTATCTTCACACGCTAAATAAGAAACATGCCCTAAAAATTTTAAAGCTCTTAAAGAAATATCATCATCGTTCCCAATGGGAAGTCCAACTAAAACAAGGCCTTGGGGCAAACTAAAATACGCTTCATTTGTCATTTTATAAAAAAACTGTTAGGGTGAGTGGACTTTCTCAAAAAGATAAGGCTTTACAACTATTTTTAAAAGATAAATTTGTTTTATAACAGGTTGGTTTTTCATGCGGCGTTGCTTTTTTTCATGTATTTCATTGATGTTTGCGGGATTATTATCTTTATGTTTACCTGCTTGCACCTCTTTTCAAGCAGAAGGAGAGCGCACCTCGAAGCATAAGCCTGCTTCTTCCTCTGTTTTAAAACCAGGGGAAACAATCCGTGCTCCCCTTAAGGTAGGGCTGTTGCTTCCTTTGTCGGGCCCCCACCAACAGTTGGGAAAAGCCTTTCAACAAGCGGCAGAATTGAGCCTTTTTGAGGGGGAGGGGGCCACAAATATTGTGTTAATTCCCAGGGATACCCAGGGAACTCAGCAAGGAGCTCAACAAGCTATTCTGTCTTGCCTCCAAGAAGGGGTTCAGGGGTTTATAGGTCCTTTGTTTGCTTTTGAAGTCAAAGCTGTTCAGCCTTTTCTTAAGCAAGTTCAAAAGCCACTTTTAACATTTTCAACGGATACAAGCCTTCTTGGAGATGGTATCTTCACCTTAGGGTTTTTACCGATTCCCCAAATCCGCCGCATCCTTGAAGCGGCACATCAAGAAGGTTTGAAAAAAATTGCGGCGATCCTTCCCAAAGGAAATTACGGCAAGCTTATGACTGAAGAAATTCAAAAAACCGCTTTCCAGCATCAATTGTCGGTGGATGTGGTGGGGTATTATGACCCCAAACGAATGGGAAACGATCTACAGGCTAGGGAAGAGCTTCAAGGCATCATGGATGCTTTGGGGCGTGACGCGTTTCAGGCTATTTTGATCCCAGAAGGCGGAAAATCATTAGAAAAAATTCTCACCCTCTTCTCTCAAGCTAAATTTTCTGTTTCATCGCCTATTTTTTTAGGAACAGGCCAGTGGGAGCAGGGGCGAATGCTTGCTTTGCCTTATCTTGAACAGGCAAAAATTGCAGCCCCTGATTTGGAAGGTTATGAGCTATTTCGAAAACGTTTTTCAAACGTGTATGGTGGTGCGCCTTGCCCAAGGATCGCAACCCTTGCCTATGATGCTGTAACCCTTATCAAAACGTTGGAAAAACTTCCGGGACATTTTTCTAAAGAAAATCTTTTGGGCGCTTCTGGGTTTCATGGCATTGATGGTGTTTTTAAATTCTTGCCCAAAGGTCAAATTGAGAGGAGACTATCGATTCTGATTTTTTCAAACGGAAAATGGGAAACTTTTTAATACAATTATACAAAAATGCAGCCTTAGCGTGATCGAGACTATTACAGAATATGAACTATTTAAATAAAAATTGTCTTAAAGAGGGTGGTGTTTTATTTTTTTATTTGTTAAACTGCCTACATTGATCGCTTTTCATCCTGGAGCGTGTGTCTTTAGAGGAAGGAGTTTTGGTGGATTCTTTGTGGAATATTAATCTTTTAATCGCTTGCCAGTTGTTTTCATGGGGTGTTCCGGGGGTTTGCCGATCTCCCATTTTGCATCTAGGGGAAATGGGAGAATTAGGCTGGGAAGAACATCGTGTTGTATCAAATCATTCTCAATCGCCTGTTTCCCATCCCCATGATTCCGTTGATATGGATTGTAAGACAAATGAGGAGCACAGAATTCGGCGTGCTTCGCTTTGGATTGAGAACGATTATTTTAATGTGGATGAAGAAGACGACCTTAGTCTTGTTGAAGAACAGCAGGCTGAGATTCCTTTTCCTTTTTTTGGAGGTTCTTCTTCGGAGATCCCCCTGTTGTCGTTTCAAAAATCTGGAATGGGTTGCGAGAGGGCCTTTGTTTCTCAAACGTTTTTTTTGGGGGCTGAATCTGGAACAAAAAATAATAATATCGTTGAATTTTTAGAAAATCGGCGCTATGCTGTCCCAGAAACAGCGGCCGGAGCGTAGCGCAGCCTGGTAGCGCACCACGCTGGGGGTGTGGGGGTCGTGGGTTCGAATCCCGCCGCTCCGACCATGTTTGAAAAAATGGGGCCCAAGTGGCGGAATTGGTAGACGCGCTAGATTCAGGTTCTAGTGGGCGAAAGCTTGTGGAAGTTCGAATCTTCTCTTGGGCACCAACTTGAGGAATTATGAAAAAAGAAAGGACGGGTCGTATGGAGATCCGCCATTACTGGAATGATCTGCCTACAGATTTTTCAGCTGGTTATGCTGTGGCCGTTGACACGGAGGCTATGGGCCTTCGCAGGCGGCGTGATCGCCTTTGTCTCGTTCAGCTTTCTTTTGGGGATGGTATATGCCACCTTGTGCAGTTTTCTGAGCAAAATCTTTCAGGATCTCCACGGTTGAAAAAACTTTTAGAAGACCCTGCCATTGAAAAAATCTTTCATTTTGCGCGCTTTGACGTGGCCCTTTTGTACAACGATTTGAATATTCTCTGTCAACCTATTTATTGTACTAAAATTGCGTCTCGTTTGGCACGAACTTATACAGATCGCCATGGTTTAAAGGACTTATGCAGAGATCTTTTGAGCGTTGATCTTTCAAAATCAGAGCAAACGTCTGACTGGGGGGCTGAAAAATTAACGGAAGAGCAAAAACGCTATGCCGCAACAGATGTGCTTCATCTCCATGCACTGCGTAAAAAATTGGACATTTTATTGCAACGTGAAAAGCGATTGCAGCTTGCCAAGGCCTGCTTTCAATTTCTACCCCACAGAGCCATTCTTGATTGTGCAGGTTGGGAAGATGATATTTTTCAGCATTAATCTGGAACTTGCTTCATGGTGAACACAGCGCTTGATAAGCTTGAGGCAAAAATAGCTTATACGTTTAAAAATAAAGCATTGCTTCAACAGATGTTGGTTCATCCGAGTTTTTCGAAAAAAAAAGGCGTTGCCCATGGTTTTGAGCGTTTTGAATTTTTGGGAGACAGGGTTTTAGGCCTTGTGATCGCAAACTGGCTCTATCGATCTTATCCTGAAGATTCGGAAGGAACACTTTCTAAGCGCCACAGCAATTTTGTTGGAAGAAAGGCGCTTCAGCAAATTGCTGAACAGCTTGAGCTTGGAAAATTTCTTCTGTTTGATCAAGATGTTCGCCAAAAACATCACACCATTTTGTCTGATGCGTGCGAAGCACTGATCGGTGCGATTTTTTTAGATGGAGGGATGCGGGCTGCGCAGAAATTTATCCTTCATGCTTGGAAGGGGCTTTTAAGTGACAAGACGATTTCTCTCCTAGACCCAAAATCTGCTTTGCAAGAGTGGTCTCAGTCCCAACACAAAGGCTTGCCTATTTACAAGACTGTAAAAACCTCTGGTCCTGACCACGACCCAAAATTTACAGTTTCAGTCCATGTAGAGGGACTTCAGGCTTTTCAAGGCGTGGGGACTTCAAAGCGGGAAGCAGAAAAACAAGCTGCAATGAAAGCTTTAATTTTTTTAAAAATAAGTAAATAAAAACCGTTTTCTACATATATAGAACGTGTCTTGTAAAAGGTACCTATCGTTCTTTTGCCCTATTTGTCATTCCCGCTTCCGTATTGTCTTTCGGATGGTTGTTGTACAGCAATTCTACTGGAGCCGCGTCTTGGGGACATCATCATCTGGTTTTATTATATGCGTCAATAAACTGCACCATAAACTCATTTCGCGCTTCATGAGAATAAAAAGAATTTCTTCCGCTATGTGTGTTGAAATCTTGGATTTTGATAACACCCATGATCAATCATACCGTTAAACATCTAAGAAGTTTAATGATCCTTTTTGGGTGAGCAATCGTTCAAGGGCTGTCCAATCCCGACGGCCGAGATCTGGCTCAAAAGCTCGCATGTCGTCTCTGGCGTGGCGGCATGTTTCAGGGGAAGGCATGGAAAGTCCGATCATTTGAGGGTCATTCCCCATGGCTTGGGTTTGCACGATACAGGCTTTTTCGAGGTAGATGGTGTAAAATAGAGCTTCTTGGAGGGTCTTACCACAGGTTAGCGTGCCGTGGTTTCTCAAAAACATACAAAAATTTTCTCCCAAATCCTGCGCCAGGTTTTGCCCTTGGTCTTGCCCCAATACGAGGGAGTCATAATCATGGTAGGAAAGTTGTTCGTAAAAGTGAAATGAAAATTGACTTATTGGCAACAATCCGCAACCCATCGCTGAAACAGCCACCCCCGCATAGGTGTGCAGGTGCACCGCTGCATGAATGTCTTCTCTGGCTTGATAAAGGGAGGCATGGATGGCATAGCCCGTTTGATTATATTGATATTCCTCTCCCTCCAATACGCACCCCTCAAAGCTAACTTTCAATAGGTTTTGAGGGGTTACTTCCTCAAATAAAAGCCCAAAGGGATAGATCAAAAAAGCATCTTCGCCGGCAAGACGCGCTGAAACGTGGGTGTAGGTGAGGTCATCCAGCTTCAAATAAGCTAAAAAACGGTAGAGTAGGGCGAGCTCATACCTCAGCTCGGGTTCGCTCAAAATTGCTTTATCCATAAAATGTTTCCCTAAAGATCAAGCGTTAAACCGTCGTAGGCAGGCTCCACCCCGGGGGGGAGCTTCTGACAAAGGGTTTCAAAATCCATAGCTTGGCTCATGTGGGTTAACAGAGCCTTTTTAGGTTTTACTTTTTCAATCCAAGAAAGCGTCAGGTCTAAATGTGCATGGGTTGGACGTGGGTCGATATCCATGCAATCCACCACCCATAGATCAACCCCCTTTAACAAACCAAGGGCTTCAGAGCTTAAGGAAACTACGTCCGTAGAATAAGCAAAAGTTGGAAAACGAAACCCTAAACTTGAGGAATAGCCATGATCTTGCACGAATGGAACAACCTGGACACCTTCAATTTCAAAAGGCTGAAGCGTCAATTCATGAAACCGGAAAAAAAGCGGGTAAATGGTTTCAGCGCCTTCACGCTGGCTGAAAAAATAGGGAAATTTTCCCTTTAACTCTTGGAGGGTTTTCCCATCTGCGTAGACTTGAATCTGCTGTTGATAAGCAAAATAAAAAGGGCGTAAATCATCCAACCCATTAATATGATCTGCGTGGCTGTGGGTTAACATCACGCCGGCCACACGCTTCATTTGTTCCCGCAGCAGTTGTTGCCTTAAATCTGGGGATGCGTCAATCAACCAAACCCGATCGTTATCAAACGTTAGTGCTGCGGATGTGCGGGTGCGGTTGTTGCGAGGATTTTTAGGATCGCAGGCTCCCCATTCTCCGTGGGATAAAGGAACGCCTCCAGAGGGCCCACAGCCAAGAATCGTTAATTTCATGCCGCTGAAACAGGGGAGGCTTTTTGAAAAAGACGGAAAAAATTTTCCGTCGTAGCGCGAGCCACTTCCTCCAGTGACACACCTTTAATTTCTGCAATTGTTTCAGCAATATGCACGACAAAAGCTGGTTGATTGGTTTTTCCCCGGTGGGGAATGGGGGCTAAGAAAGGCGAATCTGTCTCAATGAGGATGCGATCTAGAGGAATGAAGGAAATAAGGTCCCGCAGCGGCTGGGCATTTTTAAAGGTGATCACACCTGAAAAAGAGATAAAAAATCCAAGATCTAACGCTTGTTCTGCCAACCATTGGCTCCCTGTAAAGCAGTGAATAACTCCCCTCACACCTTCAAAAGCTGGCTCTTTTAAAATGGCAATGGTTTCTTTCTCTGCTTCTCTGGTGTGTACAATGACCGGCAAGTCTACCTCGAGGGCTTTTTTAAGATGGGTTCGAAATACATTACCCTGAAGTTCCCGAGGGCTATGCTCGTAATAAAAATCAAGGCCTGTTTCGCCAACCCCCACAATCCGAGGATTTTTCAAATGCTCATCAAGAAAAGCTTCTAAAACACCTCTTCCAGAAACGCTGTGGGACTCATGGGGATGGATCCCAGCGGCGCCATAAATTTGAGGAAATGTATCGATTAATTTTAAAACTTTGCCCATCGTCTCAATACGTGTACCAATGGTAAGAAATGTTTTCACATCCGCAAGGGCTGCGTGCTCTAAAATTTCCTGGCATTTTTCCCCAAATTCAGGAAATTCTAAATGGCAATGGCTATCAACGAAGTACATGGGTTTTAAATTTCCTCATTCATTCGGCCCACCATACACCCTCATAGACAAAATGAACAGGCCCTTTTTGTAATATCGATTTTTCTGGAAAATATGTGATGTCTAATTTTCCTCCCTCCATAAAAACCTCCACGTGGGGTGGTTGGGCAACACCTTGATGAATGGCAGCGGATGCTGCAGCACAGGCCCCTGAACCACAGGCAGGTGTCATGCCGGCTCCCCGCTCCCAGATACGAATCTCAAGCTGATTTGGAGAGAGGGTTTTGCAAAACATCACATTCGTACGGTTTGGGAAAAAAGGATGTTGCTCTAAGGCTTGGCCTAGAGCTTGTAGATCAATGGCTTCCAACTGGGGAACAAAAATCACCAGATGGGGGTTTCCAAGATTTAAGGGAATGCCCGGCGGAAGCTTCCAAGCGCTTAAATCAAGGGTTTGGTGCCCCAGGGGAAAAAAGGGGGTGCCTTGTTGAACTTGAACGTCACCTGAAGCCAGCACAGACCCTTCTAAAATTCCCTGGAGGGTTTCAACCTGAAAAAGGATCTTAAGGGGCGCCGTTTTTCCCAAAAACGCCACCACACAACGGGTACCGTTTCCACAGGCTTCTGCTTGGGTCCCATCTGCATTCCATATTTCTAGACAACAATCCGCTTGGATAGTTTGAGAAGACGGGGCTCGCAGAATCAAGACTTGATCACAGCCAATGCCTAAACGGCGATGGGCGATCAGCTTCAAAGAATCTGGGCTGAGGACAGGCGCATAGGGGAAAATGGCAAAATCATTTCCCATGGCGTGCATTTTAACAAAAGCGTTGTGGTGCGTTTTCATGGACTGAGATCATACCAAGATCAACCCGAATTCGCAATTCTTTAAATTCTCCTTTTTTAGCCCCCCAGATCACACAACTATTTTTTCCATAATATATATTATGCGTATAAGTTTATACAGCGTAATCTGAATAGTTTATACAGCGTAATCTGAATAATCTGAATTTTAGGCCCCATCCCATCGCCGCTTGAGATGCGCCCGGAGTTGCCGCAATGCGCCTACATGTTTGAGCGCGTGAATCGCCTAAACGCTAGGTGTTTAGTCCCAGGTTGTGATGGTGTAAGATGCAGAAAGATACAATCCGAAAGAGGAATTTTAGACGTTGCCAGGTCAAAGCTATTCGACGAATATTCCAAGCGTCCATCAACCATTTTTATTATTTTGGCGTAATCATAGCTGTATAAACCGCTTCTGCCACAAGGTCTTGCTCCACATAAGCCTTCCCCTCAAATCGCCAAACCTGCCCTCTCGCCCGCTGTTTTTGGACACGCATCTTCAGTGTGTTCCCAGGAAAAACCGGTTTTCGGAAACGTGCTTCTTCGATACTCATAAAATAGACTAGATGTTGATTAGCAGGCGTGTGCAAAGACTTCATCACCAAAACACCCGCTGTTTGCGCCATGGCTTCAATGATTAAAACCCCTGGCATAACGGGCTTTTCAGGAAAGTGCCCCTGAAAAAACCATTCATTAAACGTAACGCTTTTGATCCCCGTCGCCCCCTCGCCTAATACGATATCTTCCAGGCGATCTACCAAAAGCATGGGATATCGGTGGGGCAAAAACTCCATGATCTCTTCTACAGATAACGCTTCTGTATATTGGCTTACATTCCCTTGAGGTCCGTCCTTCTCAAGCTGACTCATGTTTTGGAATCCTTCTTTCCTAATCTTCTTAACTTAATAGATTGTCTGCGCCATTCTTGGATGGGAACGGCAGGAATCCCCGCCAATATCTCTCCAGGCGCCGTATCACGCATGATGCCGCTTTTTGCCGCAATTTGCGTTCCAGGCGCAATCTTGAGATGCCCTGCTAAACCAACCTGTCCCCCAAACACAGAAAAATCCCCAACGTGCGTGCTCCCTGCGATACCCACCTGGGCAACCAGCACAGACCCTTTCCCCACGTGCACATTATGAGCAATTTGAACCAAATTATCGATTCTCACCCAATCTTCAATGATCGTATCCCGTAAACTTCCCCGATCAATGGTGGTGTTGGCCCCAATTTCAACACCCTGACCAATCCGCACAATCCCCAGCTGGGGAACTGATACATGGGAGCGCATCGCCTCTGGATCTTCCATCGAAAATCCAAAACCCTGCTGGCCAATTCGCGCACCTGGTTTAACAAGTACGTTGTCTCCTAGGATAGCGTGGGTAAGGGTAACATGGGCTTGAAGCACACACCCGTCCCCCATCACAACGCCAGCCCCAATAAAACTATTGGGCCCTATATAACAACGGGCTCCCAAAACAGCCCCTGATTCCACAACGGCCCCCTGGGCAATAAAACACCCTTCCCCAAAAGAAGCCGTTTCATCAATCCAAGCAGATGGATGCCTAAATTCAGAAAAAATTTCTTGTGGGTAAAACGCCTGAGCCACTTTGGCAAAAGCGCGGTAAGGATTTTCAGACACCAATATAGCAACCCCTTGGGGAAGCAAATCAACCCACGCTTTCTTGACGATGCAAACCCCTGCTTTTGTTTCCTCTAAAGCACTGCTGATATACTTCGGATTGTGAAGAACGCAGACATGAATGTTTTCAGCGTCTTGCAAAGAAGAAACGTCTTCATAAAAAGTCTGGGCATCTCCCCGAAACAGCTCAGCTTCAGCAATCGCAGACAGCTCTTTTAAGGTAAAAGGACCTGTTCTTTTAAAAAAGCGCTGATTGGCCATAGTCTCCTACTGTTTTTTAGCCCCTAAAGGGTTTTCAGGTATCACAGAAGCGTCTTGTTCACTTGGGAACACAACTTTAAGCTTTGACATATCTTTATTCAACAAAGCAACGACTTCAGCGGTCAAATCCAGTTTAGAATCAGCAATCCAAAGGGCTGCTGCCTTTTGAAGCACCACCGACGCTTTGTTTTTTTGTACAACCTTTTGAATGGCAGCCTGAAAAGACTTTTGAATTTTTTCCATGGCTTGTGCATAAGCAATTTCCAGCTGACGGCGCCGAGATTCAACAAGCCCTTTGATTTTTTCTACCTTTTCTTCAAATTTTTTCTGTTCAACTTTAAATTGATCCGCGCTCAATTGCTTTTCCTGGGCCATTAATTTTTCATTCTCTTGGCGCAAAGATGTCTCTTTTCCTGAGATCTCTTTTTGAAACTCGCCGCGCTTTTTTTCAATTTGGTTTTGAACGTCACGCATCGCTGCAGATTCAGCAAGAACCTGATTATTGTCCACAAACATCACCGCCGGGGTAGCTGGAGACGTATCCCCTAAAACCGGAGATACACCCAACAAAAGCGCCACGACTAAAAAATTTTTATGTTTCATGATTCCTCACCTTTTTTTATTCATAATTTATAACATGTTAAAATTCTGTACCAAGATTGATTCTGAAAGATTCTTTACGGTCCACACCTTTCAAATGTTTTAACACTTTGGAATACGTTACACCAATGGTACCAAAAGGAGAACGCCAAATAAGCCCAACCCCAACACTGCCTCTCAGATTAAATTTATCACTCTTGAGGTTTGCAGGATTAGGCGGAGGCGCAGGGAGCGGAGGAACCGTTTCCCCAGAATCCCAGATGCTACCCCATTCCGTAAACGCGAGCCCACGAATATCAAGCTCTTTGGGCAAACCAAGGGGAAACGTTACATCTATGGTTGCAGTGAGGAGCTTGCGTCCCCCCAACGCGTCTCCCGTTGCTATATCCCGAGGACCTATCCCCGATTCTGAGAACCCAGGGAAAGAGCCACCTCCAAGGAAAAAACGATCCGAAAGGCGAATTTTTTTCCCAACAGGCGTCAAAAGACCATACTTAACCCGCGGGTTGCAAATCCATTCATGGTCATGATCAAGGGGGATGAAATACCCGGCTGAAAACGTGGTGTTTAAATAGCGAATGTTCCCACCAAGCCCCGCAAACGTATTCGCCATAGACGCGTAATACCCCTCGGTTGGAAAGACAGAGCTATCCCGTTTATCATAAAACAACACATGCTCTAGAGAAGATAGGGTAAACGACCCCGCAAGCGCCCTCACATAAGAAGATGAGTTTGGGTCTATCCCACCGATACGCTCTGATTGAATACGATAAGTCCAGCTTTGCCCCAAAGATTCTGAAATTTCATAACCGGCGTGAAGTGCAAGGCCTGTTGCGCGCTGACTATACCCACCCGACAGGGTCTTTTTTGTATCTTGTTTAGTGCTCGTTCGATAAACATCAAAACCTGCGGCAAGGCGCCTATCTAAAAAATAGGGTTCTGTAAACCCGATTAAAAATTCACGGCGTCGTTTTGCAAGAAACACATTGGAACGCAGTTCTTGACCTTTTCCAAGAAAATTACGTTCCCTGAAGCGCACTTCTCCCAAGATACCATCACTGGTGGAGTAGCCACCTCCAAACACGAGCTGTCCGGTCGATTTATCTTGCACCTTAACACGCATATTTCGGCGATCTGGAACTGCTGTTTCTTCTTGATCAATCTCAACTTTTTCAAAAAAATCTAAATTTTCAAGACGTTCTTGGGAGCGCTTAATTTTAGCTTGGCTGATGGGATCTCCCTCAGCAAAGCGAAATTCGCGCAAAATCACGTCATCATCAGTCCCCGTGTTGCCTTCAATTTGGATTCGGTTGACGTAAACCTTGGGCGCCTCCACGACCTGAAATGTCACATCCACCAGCTGGGTTTGCTTGTTAGGAATAACCTCTGGCCTCACATCCAAAAAGACAAAACCTGCCTCCGAAAGTATTTTTGTAAAAAGCTGGACACTCCTTTCAATTTCCCGATTATTAAACAGATTTCCTGAAGCAAACGAAACGTTTTTAAGAAGCTCAGGAAGTTTTGATTTTACCCGCGACAACGTAGAATCAATTTTGATTTGACCAAAATGGTAAGGTTTCCCTTCATCAATGGTAAACGTGATATAAAAATCTTTCCTATCAGGCGAGAGCTCTGTAACAGCAGAGATAACCTGAAAATCCGGATATCCATTTGCCAAATAGTAACGTCTCAATAATTCTTTATCATAGGCGATTCGATCTGGATCATAGGTATCATCATTGGTAAAAAAGCGATACCAGCGGCTCTCTTTTGTTAAAATAACGGACTCCAGCCTGTTGTCACTAAAACGATGATTGCCCACAAAGGCGATACGCCGAATTCCCGTGGAGGGGCCCTCATCAATTTCAAAAACTAAATCAACACGATTCTGGTCTTTTTCTATAATTTTAGGCTCAACTTTCGCCTCAAAACGCCCTTTCAACCTATAAATTTCTCGAATTTTTTGAGCAGCTTCTTGAACCCTTTCAGGTGTATAAACTTCCCGAGGCTTGATCCTAATCTCTCCTTCTAAAATTTCGTCTTTAACCTTGTCATTGCCTTCAAAAGCAACTTGGTTGATCATGCGATTTTCAACCAGCTTAATCCACAGTGTGTTCCCACGAATCTGTAAAACAACGTCTGCAAAAAGCCCTGTTGCGAAAAGCGTCTTCAATGCAGCATCAAGACGCTCAGGCCCCACATCTTCCCCCTGTTTGAAGATTAAATGAGATAAAACCGTTTGTGTATCAACCCTAACATTTCCTTCAACTTGGATTTTTTGAACCACTGCCGCATAGCCAAACGATGCAAAACAAACCACATAGCTGCAAACAAAGAACGTTCGCAAAAATTGACTAAAATATCTCATAAAACCTTTTTATACCTTTTACCCGTCTTTTTTTCCCAAATAAGAAAACAGCGATATGAAGCTCTCAATCCCCAATTTTTTTAATCGATCTAATTACTTAAACAACCCCGCAAAAAAATGAAACACTTTAAGCTGTGATAAATCATTCCAAGTTGAAAAAACAACCAAACTCAGCACACAAAATAAACCAAAACGAAACCCCCACTCCTGGGCTTTTTCCGAAAGAGGTTTGCCTCGAACTGCTTCAATTCCATAAAAAAGCAAATGCCCACCATCCAGCATGGGAATGGGAAAAAGATTAATTAATCCCAAATTAATAGAAAGCAACCCCATAAACCAGAAAAAAGTTGGCAAACCAAGGGATGCAACATCACCAGACATTTTCGCAATACGCAGCACACCCCCAATTTCATCTCCTGAGCGCATACCCGTTAACATCTGTCCAACAGCTTCAAGGGTTTTCCAGGAAATCACAAAAACCTCTCCAACAGCCTTTTTAACAGCCACAAAAGGATTTTGTGAAATAAATTCAACTTGCCCACTTGGGCTTACCCCAAGCCTCCCAATACGATGGGAAGAACCAAACCGATCTTGAAAATAAATCGTCTCAGGCACCACAGAAATCTGGAATGTTTCGCTTTCTCTTTGAATCTCAAAAGCCAAGGTGGTCCCTGGATTTTCTCGAACCACATCAACAATCTCTTCAAAGCGATTCACGGGGCTTCCCTGGAGCTTCAAAACCCGATCACCTGTCTTCAGACCCGCTGATGCCGCAGCACTTTCTTGAAGCACATTACCTAAAACAGGCACCGTATACCGCTCTCCAACCGTTATAAACACACCTGCAAAGATGACAATGGCAAACAGGTAATTGGCCAATGGTCCAGCCGCTGTCACCGCAATCCGCTGCCAGACTGTTTTATAGAACAGAGAATGATCTCTTAAATCTTGAGAAAGAGTCCCCAATTTATCCATGTCTGGTTTGCTTGAAGCATCCGCATCCCCAAACATTTTAACATAGCCACCAAGAGGAAGCAGGCTGATCTTCCAGCGTGTTCCATGCTTGTCATTCCATCCGAAAAGCTCGGATCCAAAACCAATCGAAAAAACTTCAACCTTCACACCATTATAGCGCGCCACGAGGTAATGGCCCAACTCATGAACAAACACAAGAATGGTCAACACCAACAGAAACGGGATGAGATAACCTAATAAATGAAGAAGCGTATCCATTTTCCTCTACAATCAACCTCAGCATATTCCCACCCTTTGTAACGTGCCTTTCATCAGAACACAATCAAAAAAAACTTCCTCCCCTCAAATTTGGCGAAAACGAAACGGGTTAATCCCTTAAATTAACCCCAGCTCGACGTAAGGCTTTAAGAATTATTTGATAAGACTTGAAGAAAGGTGAGGAACCCTTAGATAGTGTCGTCAAAAGATTTTTTTTATGTTAGGATGATATGTAGAATCAATCAAAAAAAGGATTTTTTTATGACAGCTTCTCATCGACGTCACGATATTTCTGATCACGTATGGAGCCTTTTAGAGCCC
>JBOFKI010000065.1:0-27357 GCA_051657245.1 Alphaproteobacteria bacterium
ATGGGAATGCTCAAAAGATTCAAGATTATCTCCGATAAATATAGAAACAGACGCAAAAGGTTTGCTCTCAGGTTCAATCTAATCTCAGGAATTTACAATCTGGAGTTAGCAAAATGATAGTTTCCGAAGAAGTCTATTGGTGACGATGTTGAAGCGATTATTTCTGATGCTGGGTCGATTGTTATCTGCTCTTTACAGGCTCCATCAGCAACCCTTACTGTCACGGCTTCAGAGCATGGAAAATTTGAAGCTTTTGGGAAGATTAAATCTTGCAATAGGTCTACTGCCACATCAGGGCACATTGCGTTTACAGGCGTAATTACCAACCCAGTTACGATTATTCCTATGGAAGGTCCTGTAGAGAGTGTTCGAGAGGGTGTTTCGGAAAACCATTCAAATTCAAGGTAATCCCCGCCTTTCAGAAACAACCCAGGGGCGGTTCCCTTGGATATCTCGGCCATGTTTGACGCGCATGCCCTTTTCTTTCAGCCAGATCATGTAACTTCCATTGCGTTTTAAATCAAGGGAATGAATATTCAAAGAATTGCCAGGGCAGGCTTTTCCAAAGGGAGCCAAACTGACGGCTAAATCCACATCCTGACAAGCTTTCAAAGACCTGATGCGCTTGGCAAGCAACAGTTTCCAAGTTTTTTCTCCTAAAGTATAGGTGAGCTGACAAGCTTCTCCATCACATTTCCATGGAAAAGTGCTTGAATTGTAAGGGAATAACCGGACATCGTTTACTTTTTCTCCAATTTCTTGTTTCCAAGCTTCTAAAATGAATACTTTTTTAGGCAGGTCTGAAACCCATAGAGTTTTGTGGGAAGCGTCCCAAAAAGCCATCAATTTACCCTCTGCGTCAACCCATAGGTTTGGGAGCGGATATCGATAAAAAAGGATAGATCCCCAAGCGATCAGGACAAATCCAAGCCATCGCAACTGGGTCCGCCAGAGGCTTAGCCATAAATTTCCCAGGGTCATCAAGATGATAGCCAGGGGGGGCATCAGGGGAACCTGTACCAAGGCTCCTGGCCAAGAGCTAATTTCCTTCGCAATCCATGCAAGAAGCCATAACCCCTTGCTTAAAAAGGGTAGGGTTAAGGGAACGTCTTGAACCAGGGTTAAAAAGCAGGTGCTCACCGCCAAGGGCATCAACACAAAGGTTGTGAGGGGGATGCAGAGAAAATTGGTGACAATGCCTTGAAGGGTAAATTGATGAAACGTTGACATCGTGTAGGGCGTTGTGGCGAAATCTGCCGCCATGGTGGAGATGCAGCATCCCAAACAATAGAAAAGAAACCGCCTGAACCTGCCAGCTTCGCTTCCCATAAAATCTTGAATTTTCTTTCCCAGCATCTCATAGCTGGCGATGAGTGAGACAACTGCGGCAAAGGAAAGTTGAAAGCTTGGGCTAAACAACGCTTCTGGTGTGATGAAGAGCACCGCTGTGGCAGCGGTCGTCACCAATCGCATGGTTAGGGCAGGGCGGTCTAAAAGCACCGCAAGCATCACCATGCCCGTCATCAAGAAAGAGCGTTGGGCTGGATAAGATGCGCCGGAGAGAATAAGGTAAATTCCTGTTCCAACCAGAGAGAAACAAGCTGCTAACTTGTGCAGCGGAAAGCGAAGCGCGATGCTTGGGATAAGTCCAAAGATGGTGTGAACCAGAAGAAAAAAGATTCCTGCTACGATGGAAAGGTGAAGGCCTGAGATGGCTAGAATATGAGCAATCCCTGAACCTGCAAAGGCTTGGCTCACCTCCGGTGGCACGCTGGCCTTATCTCCTGTCACCAAAGCTGCTGCCAGGGCACCGGTGGGGGAGGGCATCTGCTCTAAAAACAAACGTGTGAGAGTGTGGCGGCTGTTATCAAGGTGTTTGCGCCAGGTGTCTTCAGGGGGAGAGACCAGCCGGGGCGGTGCCGTTGCAAAACCCGTGGCCGAAAGACCTTTGAAGAATGCTTGCATCCGAAATTCGTAAGCGTAGGGAGAAACCCCTCGGCGAAATGGAGAGATCAACGCTTTGAGATGTAGCCGTTGCCCAACCCACAGGGGAAATGCAGTTTTTTTGATGACCACCCGGATCTGGCTCATGGTTTTGGCGGCTTTTGCCGCTGAAGCTGAACGAGCTTGTTGAATGTCTAAATTGCCCAACACGATGCGGTAAGCAAGCCCTTGGGGTGTTGGCTGGAGGTGCTCAAGGGATTGGATTGTGCCCTCCAGCGTGACTTCTCCCAAAGGCCTGTTCAGCATGTTTGGATTCTTGGAGAAGGTTTGGAGCTGGCTGATCGCAAACCCAAGGGAAAATGCAAAAAAAGCTACGCCTGCGCGTCGCCATACGAGAGAGACGGACCATCCCAGGATCAAAGCCCCTGTGCCAAGGGCCAAGCTCACCCAGGCCCATAGGACAGAAGGCTCTTCATTCAGGGAAAAATAGGTGAAGATTCCAAGCCCTAAAACGACGGGAAACCATAAAATCCAGCGATCTTCTTCCCCTTCCCACAGCGTTAAAAAGCTTCGCCAAAAAGTCCATTTGTTAAAAAAAAGCTGGACCTCAAAGGTGGGGAATGGCTTTAAAAATCTCGGCAGAAGCATCGTTCTTCTTTATAAATTCCCTGATAAATCATTTTTTATATTTTGCTTCCGCTGCTTTAAAGGCTGCAGCCATGGGCGCACTATAGCTTTGCCTAAACGATCATTCAAGATTTTTTAAAGTTTTGAGGTGGGAAGCGCGTCTCAAAACCCTCTGTTAAACAGCGTTCCGAGAATTTGACATATAGATTTTTTTATTATAACAATGGATCGTAATAAAAAAATGGTTTGATTTCAAGGTGATGTTGTCAAACCCTATAAAAATGATCAGGAGGGCCTTTCTAATGAAACAGTTTAATCTAAAGTTCACAACCCTGGCTTTATCAGCCATCTTCCTGGCCCCAACGGCTGCAGTTTACGCAGGGTCTCAGGATTTTGAAATAACAACTAAATGTATCCAAAAACCCTTGCCTGCAGGGGTTGATTCTGAAGGAATACAACGTCGGAAAATTGCGTCCTCCTTGCCGAAGACACAGGAAGAGGCGATTTATCAGCGCTTTTTGGGAGGTGTTTTAGTATATCGCCCAGATCCCAACAGCGATGTTGGGAAAGTTGAATTTCGGATCTCAGATTTTGAGGACCCTTTGGGGGGAACCTTTAATTTGTCAAGGTGTGGAGATACGTGGGAATACCTCAGCATCTCTACGGGATATCGGAAAAAATCGGTCTTTGTCAATAAAAGCAAGGTTGAAATTTGGATTGCCCCCCGGTTCTTGATTGAGGAGAACCTTACCGGCGATGCCAGCTATTTTAAGCCCATCATGAAAAATTGGGATGCTGAACGAGCCCCTGTAGGACTTACTTTCAACTGGGGAGGGTGGGATGGGTCGTTGGGGAACAGACATTATGATTACCTCATGACACAAAACATGGACCAGCTTTCAAATGGTGAAAATTTTTACAAAAAATGGCTCAGTGCTGCACCAAAGCCCTCAGTTGTAATGCACAACTCATGGTGCCATACCCACGTCATGGAAAAATTTTCTCTCAAATTTCTAGCTAAGTAAGGTGTCCCAGCTGTTACGGATTTGAGCCCCACGGGTCAGTCTTCATAGAAAGAGGCTAGACTCCGTGGGAATGACAAAGAAAGAATTCAGAATAACAATCCTTATGAAAATTCTTTTATCAGACACGTTCTATAAACCCTACACAGAAAGAAGGCGCTGTTGGCGCTCCTCAAGCTGAGCTATCGTAAATCCTTCCGTCAGCTCTTGAAAAAGACGATGCCAGTTAAGGGAGACACGCAGGTGGATGAAGGCTGACCCAATCCCAACAGCAGCGCGATCCATAAAAACAAAGAAACGCGGCGGACGAATCCCTCCCTGCTTGCGAAGCGCTTCATGGACCTTACCTGCAATTTCCCGGCCCGGATTGCCTGAAAACGTTTCATCGATAGGTCGAACCCGGTCATCAAGCAAAGGTCCATATAAAAAGCGTGCCCAATGGTTGAGGGCATCCAACAGCTCTTGATTGAGCGCTTTGAACCCCCAGGTTTCATAAGCGTGGGCCCGCAGATCTGGGTTATCGGTTAAAAACCCTTGATAAAGGTCTAAAACCCCTTTCACAAAAAAAGGTGGAAACACGCGAACGCATCCAAAATCTAAGAGATTCAGCTGAAGGTCTTCCCCCAGCTGAACCCTATAATTCCCAAAATGAGGGTCCGCGTGGAGCAAGCCGTAGTGATAAAAAGGCTTGTACCAAGCTTTGAACAATCTTTCTGCAAGCAACTCCCGAACAGGCGCAGGACTATCCTTAGCATTTAAGAAAGGCTCTCCCTCCAGCCACGTCATGGTGAGCAGTTGAGCTGTTGAAAGGGACGGAACAACTTCAGGAATTTGGACGCCTGCTTCCTGGGCAAGCATGATGCGAAACCGGTTGAGGTTAAGGGCTTCGTATTGGTAATCAAGCTCTTCCAACAGGCGTTCTCGAATCTCTTTCTGAATTTCCTGGGTCCAGATAGCGCCGCCAGTTCGCTCATAAACTTTGCACACAAAACTCAGCTGTTTTAAATCCGTTTCAAGGGTTTCTCGCATATTGGGATATTGTAATTTGCACCCAAGGGGAACCCCCTCTAAACTGACAGCCTTGTGCACCTGCCCCAAAGAAGCAGCCGCACTAGCTTCTCTTTCAAAATGCATAAACCGAGCTTCCCAGTCATCTCCCAATTCAGACCGCATACGTCGCCTGACAAACCCCCACCCCATGGGAGGGGCAGAGGATTGGAGTTGTAAAAATTCTTGAAAATAAGACTCAGGAACCATATCAGGCACCGTTGCCAAGATCTGCCCCATTTTCATGGCAGGTCCTTTAAGCTGAGATAGCACGTCCCTCAATTGTTGGGCGTGGGAGGCTTGGTCCCAGGAAATACCTAAATATTTCTCTCCTGCAACCCGACCCAAAAGCCCTGCTACAGCCTTAGATGTTTGGAAATAACGCCCCAACCCTTCCCAAATTTTTTCCTCATCAGACATACGATCTTCCTTCGTGCGTTTCCTTCTTTTTTATATGGACACCTAAAATCCTTCGTTAAAAATTTTACTTGCGTTGTTAGGATTTTGAAAAAAATTAAAAGCAAGCACACAGGCTGCTAAATATTTTTCTCTTTCAGCACGGTTATTGGCGGCTAGCATCGACAAGTTCTGAAGTTCAAGTTTTTTTTCCTGGTTTTCAGGAGCGCTCGCAAGCTCTTCCCGCGAAACAACCGTGATCTTGTCCAACAAGCACGCTTGAAAAGCCCTTTCGCAAAAATAGCCCACGCGTCCATCTGTGTAGGGAAGTGGGTGGACGCGAATGAGTTCGGCGCAGGTTAACCCATCCAGCGCCCATACCCCTTGAAAATTATAAAAAATTCCCACAAAACCGATCAACGCGGCGCCTATGGATGTTTTGATGCGTTTTGCCATGGTGAAATCCCCTTTTTCTGATAGTTATTTGCTGGCCGTTAAGAAAATTTTAAAAAAAATACGGCTAAGAAAGAGTAAGCTTTTTTTGCGTTTTTAAAAACCCCAGAAATATATTTTTTGGGGAAAAAATGATAAATTGTTGTTGATTTTATGGGAAGAACGTTTTAGAGTTTTTGGGATAAGTAAAGTAAAAAATTTAGAAAAATGACACAAAAATTTTCTTTACAGTATGCATGGTTGGGTGAAGATTTTTTCTTGCGTACCATTTTTTTCTTGGTCCTTTTGGTTGCCTTTGTACCTTTTTCAGAGGCATTTTCCAAAAAGCATTTCGTTACAAACAGACCTTCTGTTCCTTACGCGTCTATTGTTATGGAGGCTGATACTGGGCGAGTCCTTCATGAGGCAAACGCTGATACAAAGGTTTTTCCAGCTTCTTTAACGAAAATGATGACGCTTTATGTAGCCTTTAAAGCGCTGCGTGAAGGGAAAATTTCCCTTGATCAACCCATCACCGTTTCAACCCGTGCTCAGCGTCAAGAGCCTTCAAAGCTTGGCTTGCTAAAAGGAGACACCCTAACGGTTCGTCAGGCGATTTTAGCCCTCGTCACAAAATCTGCCAATGATGCTGCAGTTGCTTTTGCTGAATTTATGGATAGAACTGAAGACCAATTTGCAAAGCGTATGACTCGCCAAGCCTACGCACTTGGGATGCAACAGACACAATTTTATAATGCGTCTGGGCTTCCTCATAGGCTGCAAAAAACAACGGCACGGGATATGGCCATCCTTAGCAAATCCCTCTGGCGAGATTTTCCAGTTGCTTCTCAGAACTATTTTAAAATAACGGCTTTTCAATTTCGGGGCGTTACCCACAAAAACCACAACCATCTTCTTGGGAAAGTAGAGGGTGTGGACGGTATGAAGACGGGTTATATCGCAGCTTCTGGATTTAACCTTGCGGCTTCAGTTAAACGAAAAGGACATCGCCTGATCGTAGTGGTGATGGGAGGGAAGAACCGTTTTTGGCGAGATGCGCATACAACAGAGCTGATCAACACTGCATTTATAGCTCCCCAAAAACTTGCTTCCCTAACGGGGGCAGTGTCACGTTCAGGAAGTCAAAGTCAAGAGATCAAACTTGCTTCTTTGCCTTCTAAAACCCGTTTAGAAGAGCCTCACACTGTTCCTTCCCTCATCTCTCGGGCCCTTGCTGCGCCACCCACCCCTTTGGCTTCAAAAAATCATCTTAAAAAGGCTTCCCCTGGAATAGCTTTTCATCATATTTCCATTGCCCACCTCATTAACCGTGGTCAGGCAGCTTTTCCTCCTTTTGAGAAAAAAGCTGAAAAAGCCCTAAAATCTCCTGCGCTCCGCAGACAAAAAAAGCATTAGATATTTTTAAAGCCTCTTTCATTTTGCCGTTGCTTCTTTTACGATGGGAGAGGTAGACCTCTTAAGGAGCATTAAGCAAAACCATATGGATGTTCAATTTTCTGTTTCTCCCCCTGCCTTGGAGCATTTGCAGCAGCTTCAAAAAAAAGCTGGAAGCTTCATTTTGCTTAGAATTTGTGTGGATGCGGGTGGATGTTCTGGGATGAAGTACGACCTGAAGCTTGAAGACCATTTAGCAAAAATTGCTGATAAAGATGTAAAGCTCGCAGCGTTTGAAAACATCGGGGTTGTGACAGATTCTGTCTCGCTCCCGTTTCTTGCTGAAGTTGAGCTGGACTATGAGATAAGCCTTATGGAAGCTGGATTTGTTATTCGTAATCCCCAGGCTAAATCTTCTTGCGGCTGCGGGGCCTCTTTTTCTCTGTTTTAAGTAAGGGGCTGTTCTTTATAACACAAGGAAGTGTTATAAAGGATGGTATGAGGAAGAGAACATAAATTGTTGGAGCATTTTGTAGCGGGAGCGACGGCACGGTGCGCTTGTGCATGTGAACAAAAACACATCAGCCCTTTATTTTCATAGGCAGCGAGCCATATTTTTTATGGAGAAATTGAGGTGGATGAGAGTTATTTTGGGGGAAGGCAAAAGGGCAAACGAGGTTGTGGAGCAGGCGGGAAAGTGCTGGTTTTTGGGTTTCTCAAGCGTGGAGGGAAAACACGCAAGGGATTTCGGATGCAAAATCAAGGACATTGATGCAGATTATTCGCAAAAAAATAGTGCCTGATAGGATTGTGTATACGGATTGTTGGAGAGCCTATAATAGCCTGGAAACCCAAGGTTCTCGTCACTTTCGCATCAACCATTCAGAACTTTTTGCGGACAAAAAGAATCCTATCAATGGCATCGAGAATTTCTGGAATCAAGCCAAACGTCATCTGCGCAAATTTAAGGGTGTTCCAAAAGAGTATTTTTGGTTATTTTTAAAGGAGTGTGAATGGCGTTTTAACAACAGTGACCCTAAAATCCAGCTGAATCAGCTAAAACAATGGGTCCAAGGAACTTTAATCTAATTATCTAGGAGCCCCTTATTTTATGTTGCTCTAGCCTTATAGCACCTTTGTTGAACCGCCGCCGCGATGGCTGGCGAAACAAAAGGGCTGATGTCGCCTCCCAGGCAAGCAATCTCTTTAATGACTCGAGAAGAAACATATTGATAACGTTCAGACGCCATCAAAAAAACGGTTTCAATCCCTTGCTGAAGGCGCGCATTCAACCAAGCCATCTGAAATTCATACTCAAAATCTGAAAGGGCGCGCAGGCCGCGCACAATCACATCTGCCTGTTGGTCTTTTACAAAATGCACCAAAAGCCCTGCAAAAGGCCTCACTTGAACCCGTTGCTGGTCATGGGCGGGGAGGGTTTGTATTTCTTGTTCTAAGAAAGCTACACGTTCTTGTAGGGAAAAAAACGGCTGTTTTGGTGTGTTTTCGGCCACTCCAACCACTAAGGTATCAAACAAATCTAAAGCACGTTGAATGATGTCTAAATGCCCTTGGGTGACGGGGTCAAACGTACCTGGATACACACCTTTACGCTGCATCGTAGCTTTTTTTCTTAAGGCATTGAAAGGGAGAGAGGTTGTGTTTCATAATTCCTCTTTCACAATAGGGGTGCCATTCAGGGTATAGACCAGCTGCTCCAGTTTGCCACGAACTTCCTTTAAGACATAAGGGTCTTGGTGACGGGCCACCAAGCTGGTGCCAATCTTACCCTTGTGAAAAAATGGGTAGCTGCCGATGGACACGTGGGGGAATTGCTTTTGAATATCTTCGAGCTGTTGGGCCAAGCGGCTTTCACCGATCAAACAAGAAACGGTCTCACTATGAAAAGAAGGTCCATGCTGAATACGCGGCAGGATGCCATCAAACATCGCACGCATAATGGAAGGAACACCTGCCAACACGTACACATTTTTCATGCAAAAACCAGGAGCTCCTGAAGAAGGGTTTGCTACAGGGGTGGCGCCTTTCGGGAACAAAGCCATCTTCAAGCGGGAGGGTGTCACATTTTCTTTTCCATAATGTGCTTCCAACATGCCTTGGGCTTCAGGATTGAAGAGCAGCTCACAGCCAAAAGCGTGGGCAATGGCCTCCGCCGTGATATCATCATGGGTGGGGCCAATTCCCCCCGTGGTGAAGACATAATCATAGGCTTCGTGATATTCTTTGACGACTTTAGCAATCCTTGGAACGATATCCGGCACAAAGCGGACTTCTACCAAAGTAACGCCGTGATCCCCCAATTTTTGAGCGATATAGGGCAGGTTAGCATCCGTTGTGCGGCCTGATAAAATTTCATTCCCAATAATAACAACCGCAGCCGTTGGCGACTGCCCTGCTCCTCGCATGCCTACTTGCGGATGTGCGTCCATATTGCCTCCTCTTTTAAAGCATGCGCCTGGCTTCTTTTTATAGAAAACGTCTTGCTCTTTCGCGCCTATGAAAAATAGGTTTTTTCCCTTTAAATTCTTTTCATCATAAATTTTTTGAAAAATAATAGCAACTTCAAAACCCGAAAATAGGCATCAGATGTTTTAAGAGCGCGTTGCACCTTCAAAGGAGGAAACGTTTCCATTTTCAACTTTACCGTGGATTTTGGAATCTGAAGATTTGAAAACTTTGCAAGGGAGGGAAGCGTTTTTTGAAAAAATCACATTTCCTTGGATGTCGCTTCCCTTCAATAAATAAACTCGAGGAGGATTTTTTTGACCACGAAGACGTTTGATATACAGGTCTCCTTGAATATCGCACCCGGATAAAATAATTTTAGAGCCTCTCACGATTATTTTGTTGTGAAAAGAAGAATTTTTCCCTCCCAAATTCCCTGAAATGGTTGTCATTCCAGAAATTTTTGTGTTTTCTAAATTAGCAGACCCTTTGACGTGTAATTCCTTAAATATACCTTGTTTGCTGTTTAAAAGCCCTTCTACACTGACTTTATGAGCCTCCACTTGGGACAGTTGTAAGGGTCCGAAGGATTGGATATTTCCTGAAAAAGTGAGGGTGCTAAATACGCCTGGGCCGTATAGCGTGATGGATGGTTTTTTCCCAAATTCTGCCATTTTAGAAAAAATGGGATGCTTTTTGGTTTTGTCTGGGATAGGCTTCAAATTTTCAAAAATAGCTTCAAATTCCTCAATATCTGCTTGGTAGCCCGCATCACTTGAGTTGATAGGAGCCAGCTGTTGTATCCACTTAGGCGTATACGTCTCTAGATATTTTTGAAGCGAGGCTTGAGCAACGTTAGAAAACGTGCAAAAAAGGGATCCTAAAAAAAAGATTCTTAATATCATGTATTTGTTTTTCCTGAGAAAAAAGCATTTCTTTTCTAAAAGGAAACCACAACTTCCTTAAAAGAACATAAAAAAGTATTTGAAAAACAAAGTTTTTTTAAAAAATTAGGGATTTTTTTGTTCTTCCCAAACCACTCGCTTTGTCCTTCCCGCGGAAGCGGGAATCCAGGTTTCAGCGCCTTTGCAAGCAAACCTTCTCTAAGCTGCAGCCTTCAAGTTCTGGTGCATTTTTTAAGTTTTCCCTGGATCCCCGCTTCTGCGGGGATGACAAAGGGGTGGCGGGGATGACAAAAAAAAGCGTGGGAAGGAC
Organism: Alphaproteobacteria bacterium; assembly: GCA_051657245.1. Taxonomy (GTDB): domain Bacteria; phylum Pseudomonadota; class Alphaproteobacteria; order Holosporales; family JBOFFI01; genus JBOFFI01. Next base: position 10,545 of record JBOFKI010000065.1, read on the forward strand.
ACAAATTCGAAATAAAATTGATTGATCTTAAAGACAAATTTTGCTAGATTGGGGGTTAAGTTTGGTTGGTAAGTGCTTGAAAAGCTTGGAGGAACTTGCTTTTCTTGCATAAAACTCGCTGAACTTATTTCGCGTCTCTGGAATAAATGTTTCAGAGGCAAATACGCGACACCAGGGAGCGCTAACTCCCCAATGCCGCTAACCTTTAACGACTCAACACAAGTCATTTAAGGCTAAACAAGATGTTAAACGATTTTTCTTTTCAGGTGCAACGGAAACTTTCACGCCTTCGACACTTTTTCTTCCCCCCAAGGGAAGGAAAGGGCGGTTTAGGGCTGAGCGACTGTTTCTTTTTCTTGGGGTTCTCCCTTTGGCTGACCTTAAGCACGCTCTGGGAGGATGCTGACGAAGGCGACGATTAAGCCTGAAGCCTGGCGTTCACGTTTACTGTCCGGAAAGGGGAGTTTAAGCGCGAATGTGCGAGGTGTTGCAAACCATGCGGCAGTTTTCTCCATAAACAAAGCTATCCATGGCCTTTGCGCCCGTAAGCCTTTTGCGTTTTGCTCCTCTGATCCGGAATCTGATGCTACACAAGCCTTGGATATCTCATCCCCGCTATTTTGTCCTTCCCACGCCCCTCTTTGTCATTCCCGCGTCGGCGGGGATGGACCAAAAAGGGAGGGGAAGTTTTTCATTCACCCTGAAGGCGTACCTTTTTACGGATCAACGATGCTATCGCGCAATCAGGCCGCCGCTGATAGCTTGGCGGGCAAGGGTGTCTACGCGCTCATTTTCAGGATGTCCCGCGTGGGCTTGGACCCATTCCCAGGTAAGCATATGTTTTTGAGTCAGATTCCATAATAGTTGCCACAAATCAACGTTTTTAACCGGTTGACGGCTTGCGGTTTTCCACCCTCGTGCTAACCATCCTGAAATCCATTGGGTAATGCCGTCGCGCACGTAAAGGCTGTCTGTATAAATGGTAGCTGTAGATTTTTCCGGGAGGCTCTCCAAAGCCCGAATAGCTGCTGTCAATTCCATGCGGTTGTTGGTCGTGGCTGGGTCAAACCCAGATAAAAGGGTCTCTCCCCCTTCAGGTATATAAATTAAAAAAGCCCAACCTCCTGGACCTGGGTTACCTAAACAAGAGCCATCTGTAAAAATGCGGAAAGGAACAGAAGATGCAATAGGCATACCAAACTCCTGTGAAAAATTGCCGATTACTGCTTCAGACAATACGCCAAAATTGCATTTAAGCGCAAGCGTCCTGCGGGGGTTACACAAATTTTTTCAGAGGTCTGCGTCAAAAACCCCTGGGCAACAAGGTGAGAAAAAGCTTCTGGATTAACCCAGGTTTCGAAAGAGTTTCCTGTTTCATTTTGAATAAGATCCAACAAAATGCCTTCTTGAAGGCGCAGCCCCATAGAAAACAACTCTAGGAAACGTTGCTCTGGCTCAAGAGGTGTCAGCTCTGAAACACCTTGACCAAGGGCTTCCACTTGGGCCAACCATTTTTCAGGTGTTTTATGGGTTTGGGCTGCCCAAGTTTTAAGCCCTTTTTTAAGGCGCCCGTGGGCACCTGGCCCAATCCCTACATAGGGCTTTCCGCTCCAATAGCCTAAATTGTGGATTGAGGCTTCCCCAGGACGAGCGTAATTAGAAATTTCATAAGCCTCTAACCCTTGGTTTTGGGTAAGGTGCTGGGTGATGTCAAACAGCGCTATGGCCGTTTCTTCCTCAGGTTCTTTCAAATCTCCTCGCTGGAAGCGCGTGTAAAAAGGTGTGCCAGGTTCATAGGTCAGCTGATAGAGCGACAGGTGGCGAGGGGTATACAATCGAAGAGCTTCTCCTAGTTCTTCCTCCCACGCTTGGGGAGTTTGAGTGGGAAGTGCGTAGATCAGATCAAACGAAAACCTTGGAAAGAGGGTGGAGGCCAATTGGAGGGCTTGATGGCTTTGGTCTGGGGTATGGTGTCGACCTAAAAAAGTAAGATGTTCAGCCCGTAAAGATTGAATTCCCAAAGAAAGGCGATTCACGCCACCTTCGCGGAATTGGGCAAATTTTTCGGCTTCCACAGAGGTAGGATTAGCTTCTAACGTAATTTCTATCTCATCTTCAAAAGGCCACAGGGTTTTAGCCTCTTGGATCAATGCTTGCACTGTTTCAGAAAGCATCAACGAAGGGGTCCCTCCGCCGAAAAAAATGCTTTTTAAATGAAACGTATCGGGGATATGTGGGGCAGAATGCGTTTGCATCCATCCCGCCATCCAGCGCATTTCTTGGCGCAAAGCTTCCCGAAAGCGGCTTTGGTCGACTTGGGAACGCACATGGCTGTTAAAATCACAATAAGGACATTTAGCCAAACAAAATGGCCAGTGAATATAAAGCCCAAAAGGGATTGCCGCCATTTTTTAACGTCTTGCTCTCACAACCATGTTTCTCATCAGCACAACTTAAGAGCCAAGAGCTGCTTTGTCTAAGTCTTGCAAAACTTTAGGGTTACGGAAGAGATTTTCTAGATGCTCCACCTCATCTAAAGATGTATCCAACCTAAACCGAAGAATGGGGAGAAATTTCAAGGAGATTTTCCCGATCAAGAGTTTTTGAAAAACAGAAGAAGCCTTCCCAAGAGCTTTTAAAATTGCCTCCCGTTGCTCACCGCCAAGGGGCATTACATAAACCGTCGCATAACGAAGATCTGGACTCACCTCAACTTTAGTCACCGTCACGCTGACGGGCCCTAAACCCCGAGACCATTGGTCGTAATGCTGAAAAATCTCTGCCACCGCTTGACGTAACAGCTCACCTGCACGCCGCTGACGCTGGGATCTTCCTCCCTCTTGATGTTTGCTAATTCTTTGGAAAATCATGGCTTTTATGCACTCCTGTCAATTTTACAACGAGCGTTGAATTTCCTCAATCTCAAAACATTCGATGATATCACCTTCCCTGATATCTTGATAATTTTCAAAAGCCATGCCACATTCATAACCTTCGCGCACTTCTTTAACTTCGTCTTTCAGACGTTTCAAAGTTTTTAAAGCTCCTTCATGGATGACAATGTGATCCCTAAGCAAGCGTACTTTGGCACCTCGTTTAACCATCCCTTCTGTTACCATGCAACCTGCAACTTTACCTGTTTTTGTCACGTTAAAGACCTGGCGAATCACAGCATTCCCTAAAAATTGCTCCCGTAATGTGGGGGATAGAAGCCCAGAAAGCGCCGCTTTAACATCATCCAAAATATTATAGATAACTGAGTAATAGCGGATATCAAGGTTTTCTTTTTTTGCAATTTCTCGGGCCTGAAGGTTTGCACGTACGTTAAACCCAACGATCAAGGCCCTCGAGGCTTTTGCTAGAACTGCATCGCTTTCTGTAATGGCTCCCACAGCTCCATGTAACAAGCGCACCCGCACTTCTTCATGGGCAATTCCTTCTAAGCTATTGGTTAAAGCTTCTAGAGACCCTTGGGTATCCACCTTCAAAATAAGCGGCAGCTCTATAACTTGGGTGTCAGTACCTGAAGCTTTCGCGGCCAAAATTTCTTCCCAAGATTGGGAAGAAGCCGAAACAGCAACTTTCTTCTGATGTGCTTGACGTTCACGAAATTCCGCAATTTCGCGGGCGCGGGCTTCATTATCTAACGCAACAAACAGATCCCCTGCCGAAGGTGGCGCAGAAAAACCAGAAACCTCAACAGGCATCGAAGGTCCCGCCACGAGAACCTTTTTCCCATGATCATCGATCAGCGCGCGTACTCGACCCCATTCTTTTCCTGCCACAAAAATATCACCCACTTTAAGGGTTCCTTTTTGAACCAAAATGGTTGCAACAGGCCCACGACCTTTTTCAAGCCGTGCCTCAACCACAACGCCTTCAGCTAAACGGTCTGGATTTGCTTTTAGGTCCAAAATTTCTGCTTGTAAGAGAATGGTTTCTTCTAATTTATCCAAATTTAGACCTGTTTTAGCAGACACCTCCACATCTAAAACATCTCCTCCAAGGTGTTCCAAAATAATTTCATGGTGAAGCAACATTTGCCTGACATGATCCGGATTAGCACCAGGTTTATCGATTTTGTTAATGGCGACCACGATAGGAACACCCGCAGCTCTAGCATGATGAATCGCTTCAACGGTTTGGTCTTTCACACCATCATCCGCAGCTACAACAAGCACCACGATATCTGTTGCGTGAGCTCCCCGGGAACGCATTTCTGTAAAAGCTGCATGGCCTGGTGTGTCGATGAAGGTAATCCGTTTTCCAGAGGGAAGAGAAACCTGGTAGGCACCGATATGCTGGGTAATACCCCCAGCCTCAGAAGCCACATGGTTTGTTTTGCGCAGCGCATCTAGGAGTGATGTTTTTCCATGGTCTACATGGCCCATAACCGTCACAACGGGGGCCCGTGTTACCAAATGCTCTGGTGCATCATCTTGAAGTGTCAAATCTCGCTCAATGTCAGATTCAGATGTACGTGTGGCCCGATGCCCCAACTCATTGGCAACCAACTCAGCTGTTTCGCCATCGATAGATTGGTTTTGAGTTACCAGAACCCCCATGTTCATCAATATCTTGATGACATCTCCTACTTTTTCAGCCATGCGGCTGGCAAGCTCTTGAGCGGTAATAAAATCAGGAATCGTAAGATCCCTGAGCACTTTTTGAGCAGAATTCTGCTGGAACGAGAATTGTTTTTTCCTCCGTTTTTTCCCAAAGCTGCGCCTTGTTGTAGAATCATCTTCATCTTCTTCGTCAGAAGACCGCCACGCCACCTGTTTAAGGGATCGGCGTACATCCGTTTTACGCGTATCACTAGACTCTGTACGTCCCGGCCGCCGTTTAGGTGGTGTGGCCTCCTCTCCCTCTTCATCCGCCTGCTCTTTCGGTGGGTGCACAACGCGAGGGGGAGATTTTTTCTTTTCGATAATCTTAATGCCAAGGGAAAGGTCCAAGGGCACAGAAGGCGGCTCTTCTGTAAAAGAGACAACCTGAGTTGCTTCTTCTGTGGTGGAAATTTTTTCTTGCTGTGTTTTTTCAGCCTCCGCAGCGCGCTGAAGCTCTAATTCTGCAGCCTGTTTCTCCGCAAGCAAAGCTTCTTCAGCAGCTGTTTGCATAGCCTCTTTTAAAGCCCGCAGACGCGTATCATGCTCTTCGTGGGTAAGATGATGAGAAAAATCCGCAGAAAATTGAGGTGCCGTAGCTCTTTGAAGGGTTTCAGACGGTTTTTCAGATTCAGGACCTGACGAATGATGTAACCGCTTTTTCTTCACCTCAACCGTGACTGTTTTTGAACGACCATGAGAAAAACTTTGCCGAACCTGATTTAAACCTGTGAGTTTGGTCCCACCAACGGCTTTACCAAGGGAAAGTCGTTTTTTTTCTTTTTGGGGTGTTGGGTCTTGGGAATGGTCCCCCATTCACTCTCTCCTTCTAAAACTAAGCTTCATCCTTGAACCAGTGGGCCCTGGAAGCCATCACAATCTCATTGGCTATTTCGAGGTCAAATTTTGTATTAACGATAAGTTCTTGTAGCTCAAACCCAGACAACTCAGCAAGATCATCCAACGTTTTGATTCCTTTCTCTGCAAGCTCCGCCAACAAAAAAGGAGTCAATTGCTCAAGAGCAGCTAATTCTTTGCTCCCCCCCAATTGTTCAAAACGTTCCATCATCTCAATCGTCTGCTTTTCTAAAAAGGCTTTTGCACGACTCTGCAATTCATTCACAACTTCCTCTGTAAAGCCTTCCACAGATAATAGCTCTTCTAATGGGACAAAAGCAACCTCTTCAACCGTTTCAAACCCCTCTAAAACTAATAGATGGGCGATGACATCATCTACGTCTAGCGCATCGATGAAAAGTTTGGTCCTGGATTGGGTTTCAGCAGTTCGACGCCTAGATTCTTCCGCATCCGTGAGAATATCAATAGCCATACCTGTTAATTCATGAGCCAATCTCACATTCTGGCCCCTTCTGCCAATCGCTAGACTCAATTGGTCGTCTGGCACCACGACCTCCAGACGTTTAGATTCTTCTCCAAAGACAACTTTTGAAACTTCTGCCGGCGCCAAAGCATTGACAACAAACGTTGCAATATCTGGGGACCAAGGAATAATATCAATTTTCTCGCCCTGAAGCTCTTGAATCACAGCTTGAACCCTGCTACCACGCATTCCCACACAAGATCCAACAGGATCAATGGATGAATCGCTAGAAAACACGGCCATCTTGGCTCGACTTCCGGCATCCCTGGCAACAGCTTTGATTATAATATGCCCGTCATAGATCTCAGCAACTTCTTGTTTGAAAAGTTCAGCCATAAATTGGGGATGGGTTCTAGAAAGAAAAATTTGGGGGCCTTTGGCCTCGCGGCGAACCTCTTTAATATAAGCTCGAACCCGGTCTCCTATCTTAAATTTTTCTCGCGGGATAAGTTCATCTCGCCTCAAAAAACCTTCAGCTTTGCCCAAATCCAAAAAATAGTTATCAAATTCAACTCGACGAACTGACCCGTTAACAATTTCCCCGACGCGATCTTGAAATTCGCCATATTGAATTTGGCGTTCTGCTTCTCGGATATGAGACAAAATCGTTTGCTTGGCAGTTTGCGCATCCACCCAACCAAATTCAATGTTCGGAAGGGGCTCAATATGAAACTCCCCCTCAGACAACTCCAAACCCATCGCACGAACATCTTCTAAATTCAATTGGGTGGGTACGTGGGAAACTTCAGAGACAATTTCACGATAGCGTTTGAGCTGCATCTGTCCCGTCTGCCTATCAATATGAACCCGAATGTCATGATCCTTTCCATAGCGCGCACGTGCAACTTTTTGCAACGCCTGCTCCATAGCCTCCAGAATATCTTCTCTGGGAATCCCTTTTTCCTGGGCAAGCGCCGTAGCTACCTGAATAATTTCATGCCGTCCGATCTCTGTCATGCGTTTCTTTCCCTTTTTTCACCTTATTCCTTATCTACGTCTTCTTTAAACCTCTCATCACGTTGCGGACGGTCTCCGAAAGGTCGTCTTTCGCCACCATCACGCCGGGGTGGACGATCTCCGAAAGGTCGTCTTTCGCCACCATCACGCCGGGGTGGACGATCTCCGAATGAACGCCTTTCACCATCATCACGCCGGGGTGGACGATCTCCGAATGAACGCCTTTCGCCATCATCACGCCGTGGCGGACGATCTCCGAATGAACGTCTTTCGCCACCATCACGCCGTGGCGGACGATCTCCGAATGAACGCCTTTCACCATCATCACGTCGGGGCGGACGATCTCCGAAAGGTCGCCTTTCGCCATCATCACGTCGGGGCGGACGATCTCCGAAAGGTCGTCTTTCGCCATCATCACGTCGGGGCGGACGATCTCCGAAAGGTCGTCTTTCGCTATCATCACGCCGTGGCGGACGATCTCCGAAAGGCCGCCTTTCACCATCATCACGCCGGGGTGGACGATCTCCGAAAGGCCGCCTTTCACCATCATCACGCCGTGGCGGACGATCTCCGAAAGGCCGCCTTTCACCATCATCACGCCGTGGCGGACGATCTCCGAAAGGCCGCCTTTCGCCATCATCACGTCGCGGACGATCTCCGAAAGATCGTCTTTCGCCATCATCACGTCGCGGACGATCTCCGAAAGGCCGTCTTTCACCATCATCACGTCGGGGTGGGCGATCTCCAAAAGGCCGTCTTTCACCACCATCACGTCGCGGACGATCTCCGTCATCAGATTTCCCCCACTCTTTTTTAGGCTCGTCCTCCTGTTTAGAGCGGTATACTTTTTCAAATTGTGGCGTCTGAAATTTTTGTGACTTTCTGACCTCTCCAGCTCCCTCCATATTGTCCGAGAGCTCCAGCTCAATTGCTTCCATTTCAACAATTTCTTCTGTTGTTGATTCCATCTCAACCGTTTCTACTTCTGGGGTTCCCCCATCAACTAATTTTGCGCTCACGATACATTTCCATTCAAAAAAAAGAGGTTCCTGTTGTGGCGATGCTAAAAAAATCCCTCTTTCTTCTATTTTTTCTAGCGCGCCTTGAAATTGCTTCTGTCCATCTTCTCCAGGATGCACATTAATTTTTATGATTCGCCCACAAAAACGAACAAAATCTTTTTGTTTAACGAGAGGACGCCCCGAACCTGGCGAAGTAACCTCTAAAATATAGCGTTGCTCCAAAGGGTCCTCAACGTCTAAAAGCGTTGAAATGGCTTTACTTACCTGGGTACAGTCTTCAAGGCTGACGGGACGACCATCGACACGATCAATCATCACTTGCAAAACAGGGCGCTTTGCTTTCGATAAAATCACCCGAACAACGTCATAGCCTAAGGATTCAATAGAAGGCTCAAGCATTTCTTGAATCAATTGTACGTTTGACATTTATTTTTGCGACCTTCAACTTACTTCAATAAAAAAAGGGGCGAACACTTCCACCCCTCATCTCAAATTTATTCTGGATAAAAACTATTGGCCTATCATACGTCATTTTTGCAAAAAAGCAACTTCTTTTAACGAAAAAAATACGACAGCGTTGGGAGGCTCTCGGATGCTTAATTGGTGCTATTTCAAAAGCTTTTCTTTGGCGTGACGCAAACGCGCTCTATATGCGTTAGACAGTTTTTTTAATTTTTTAGCTTGCTGTAACTTTGCTTCATAAGCCTCGAGAATTTGGGATGGGTCAGCCAACTCATCAAGTTCTAAAATTTTGAGGGCTTCTTCTCTATCCATGGGTGAGACCAGCAATTTAGGTTTTCTGGCGAGGCCGTGCTTGTGTTTAATCCACAAAAGCAAAAGCACCAAAGCCAAGGCCGTCGCGTGGGGTATGCGGCCTGAAACGATAAATAACACGAAACTAATGCTTAAAAGTGTGAGGCTGCTCCATTGCAAAATTTCGGTTAATACGTGGCTATTGGCTTGGGAAAGGCCTATTAAGAAAAGCAAAAAAAGAATCAACCCGATGGCGGCGATAAAAAAAAGTGGCACGAAACCGTTTCCCTAAAGCTTTGAGCACGTGAGGGCCTATGGTAGCCAACCCCAATCAATTCGTCAAATGCAAACGCTCACAATTTATAAATGCCTTTCAAATACGAAAGGCTAATTTTTTGCGGCTGTAGGTGCTGGCGGATTTTGGTGCTCTGGAAGAAGAGACAAAGCATGTTTGACCTGTTCCGTCAACTGGGAGGTAATATGAGGGTATCTAGACCAATCCTCTGAATCGAAATTGTTGGCATTAATGATTTCGATATTCGTGAGGTTGTTAAACAGCGGCATCATTTCGGGTTGGAATCCGTTTGGCATGATTGAGAAGGTTAAAGATTTAAGATTTTTGAGCGTGCCTATGGCTTTGACAGTTTTTTCAGGTAAGGGCATCTCATCTACCGTAAGGTGTTTAAGTGAATTTCCCAAAACAGCAAGCTCAAGACCGTTAAATGTGCTTCCTGAAAAAAACAAATTTGTTAGATTTTTAAACTGTGCTAAATCCGCTACGTTACCGTCTTTGAGTTGGCTATTAACGAAAAACAGCGCTTGAATTGGTAGCGATTTTATTTTCTCAAGCTCTCCTGATTCTATCATACCCCCAGAAAAGATGAGCTTAGACAATTTGGATAGGCTGGCAAAGTGGTCGAAATTTTCTGAGGTAGGGCTTTGATAGGTGATCTCCAATATTTCTAGATTTGGATAAACCTTAATCATTTCAAAAACAGGTTGAGGGGCTTGATTTATAATCAAGTGCTTTAGATTGCTTAGCTGGCTAAGTTTTGATAAATTTTTAAAACCATGGAAAAAAGATAAATCCAATTTTTCTAATTTATGAAAAATTCCAAGGATTTCCATATCCTGTGAAGAAAGATTCAAATGCTTGGAAATTTCAAGGGTCTTTAAAATGGACGGGTCAAGCTCTTTGAGGTGCTTTGAAAGCTTATCTCTAGAAGAAAAATAAAGAGAAATTTGGGGGTGAAATTTATCTTCTCCTGGTAAAAACATTATTTTTTTTTGAGAAATTTTGACAACGGATGGGGAGGATGTTTCTTCTATCAGATCTTTTCCAATATACCCAGCCCAGGATGCTGCGTTCAACAGATAGGAGCTGTAAAAAAGGCTGAAACCTATCGAGAAAAAGCGCATCATTTTATCCCTTTTAAAATCAAATTATTAAAAACTATACTGCTATTTATGCGCAACACAAGATAGCTTCTCTTGTTTTTTAAAAAAGTTGAACCTTGCGCAGAGAAACGTTACAACAAGGTCACACACATGAAAAAAAGGTTCTTAAAACAATGAAGCTGTTTCTAGATTCGACGTCTCTGGAAGAAATTCAAGCAGGTATTGAAACGGGTTTGATTGATGGGGTTACAACCAATCCTTCCCTGGTGTTAAAATCAGGCCAGCCCCAAGAGAGCTTAATCCGTTCTATTTGTGAAATTGTGGAAGGCCCGGTCAGCGTTGAGGTGACGACGTTGGAGGCCGTAGACATGGTTCAAGAAGGCCGAACATTCTCAAAATGGGCTCCAAACGTGGTGGTCAAAGTTCCCTTGACGGTGGAAGGTTTAAAAGCTTGCCAAAGCCTTCGGGCTGAGGGCATCCTCGTCAATGTAACCCTTTGTTTTTCTGCTAATCAAGCTCTTCTTGCTGCAAAAGCAGGTGCAACCTTTATCTCCCCCTTTATCGGCAGGCTGGAAGACATGGGAGGAGATGGCCCGCTTCTGCTAGAAGATATGGATTACCTGTTAACCCAAGGAGCTTTTGAAGCTCAAATTTTAGCAGCTTCCATTCGTAGCCCTGCCCATGTTTTGATGGCGGCTCGGGCTGGGGCTGATGTCGTAACCCTTCCTTTCAGCGTGTTCCAGCAACTTTACCAACACCCTTTAACAGACAAAGGGCTGGCCATTTTTATGGAAGCTATTGCCAAAACTCCGATGACTCTCTAAACCGTAATTTTTAAGAAGAAATTCCAGTAAGCTTCCAAAGAGCGACATTTTTGGATGACGTTTTTGAAGTCTTCATTTGAAATCCCGTTGTTTTTCAGATGGTCTGTTTGCTGATCAAGGTGCTTATCTAATTTTTCAAATAAAATAAGCCCCTTATGGGCAAGCTTAATTTGGGTTGAGCGTCGATCATGGGTAGATACTTCTTGTTGGACATATCCATTAGTGACCATCTTTTTCAAATTGTAAGAGACGTTTGACCCGAGATAATAGCCTCGGTTGCTGATCTCACCCACGGTCATCTGGTTATTGCCGATGTTGTATAAAATGAGGGCTTGAACGTTGTTTAAGTCACGAACGCCCAAGCGGTCTAATTCAGCCTTTAAAAGATCAAGAAAAAGACGGTGTAGCCTCTCCAAGATCATAACAAAATCGAGATAATTGTCTTTCATCTTATCCTCGTTATTTCTTTTTTTATCAAACACTTACCTAATAAATTAAGGGATAATTTGTTAAATTTAAATTAATTAGACAGATTTTTTTCCTCTTAAAATGCTGTTTTTAAGTATTTTTTTTGAAAATTTGTTCCCAATCCCCTTTAGCCCAAAAAAGAATGGGTGGGGGTCTTGCATTCAACAAAAGAGTTGTGGCAAGGTGTCGGTGGATCAGTTTTTGCATAGGCGAAAGCAGGCCTGCCGCCGTCGTGGCTCAGTGGTAGAGCACACCCTTGGTAAGGGTGAGGTCGAGAGTTCGATTCTCTCCGACGGCACCAGTTTCTTCATACATCCCAGCGCTGTAGCAACGCCATTAATCTGGCGTTCGTGATGTTTTTCCTCAAAATAAGCGTGCTTTTTGGTCAAATTTTAATTTTTTACATTTTCTGATTTTTGTGCTATAAAAACAAATACATACAATTAAAAAAAAGGCTCAGATGATGAAAAATAAACTTAAAATATCCTTCTTTTTTTCTTTTCTGGCGGCTTCTTTAGGACATTCAGTCAATTTAGAGATTGATTTAATGCCAGGAAAAACACAAAAAATAACAAAAAATGGCTGGTTTGAGGTTTCAGGGATTGAAAATCCCTATAATTATAGCGAGGAGCGCCTCCCTAAAAGTTATAACGCTGAGGCCCACAGCCTTATCCTCAAAAATATAACCCGGGCTTACTTGGAAAAAAAATCTGAAAAAATTCAGCTAAAAAAAGAGAATGGAAACTTAAATTTTGTATTTGAAATTTCAACAACGCCTTTCACGACTGGAAAATCTGAGGAAGAAAATCACTACAAATATAGAGTTGAAGCTTCTGTCCCAGATGCGAAGGTGGATTCTGATGAAACAATCAGGCTAAAGCCAAGAAAAATCCAATTTTTGGGAGCTAGTTACAGAATTGGTCCTATGGATGATCGCACGTGGGTAGATATCAAATTCGACTAAATTTTGAAAAAACGCCCAAACGCGTTTGTCGGGCGTTTTTTTTAGATTTTCTGGGGCGCTTAAATGGTCATATGGCTCACTTCCCGATAGCTTTGCAGCGCTGTTGACAGAATGCTTGTTCCTTGGCGAACGGCTGTGGAAGCGTTGAGAACCTCCAAAGCTGTTTTGAGTGAGTCAACGCCAGGTTGCTTTAAGACCGCTTCTGACGCCTTGGCTGCGTTATTGAGGCTTTTTGAAATTTCCCCAACCGTTCCTTTGAAAAAAATATCAGAAAAAGTACCAGTAGGCTCAAGGCTTTGCTCCTTAGGTTGGGTGAAAGAAGAAATAGAAAGAGGATGGTTTGAAAGGGGGGGAAGGGGTACGATAAACGACATAAGGGTGATCTCCTTTTTTGTGAGGGGTTAACGACGCATCAGATCATGGTTACGCAGGTCCATGGTGGTGGAAAGTGAGTAAAGTTGAGCCCCTAAACTACTCTCATAGTTTGATTGGTTGAAATCCACCATTTCAATGGCTGGTTCTACATTGGGCATCTTGACATACCCTTTTTCATCTGCTGCTGGATGAAAAGGCTTATGGATTATGCGAAACGGTGCATTATCCTTCCCAATCTTATGGAGTTTAAGCAGATTTACAGAGGTTTTTCGGTCCACCTGTTCTTGAAACGTTACTGTTTTCCTGGTATAGGGGTCTCCGCCTGGAGTGTTTGATGTTACCATAGCGTTAGAAAAATTTTCCGCTGCGATCCTGGCACGAAGTGCATTATTATTCATCCCTTGCTCTAAAATTTTCTTCGTTTCATAAAGGGGAGATTGAGATTTGGGGGGGCGGGTAATATAGGCGATTGTCATGGTTTTACGTTCCTCAGGTTTGAAGAATTTTATCGATTTCCGCCCACATTTAAAGCTTTTTCAAGCATATCCACGTGGGTTTTATACATAGTGTTGACTTGGGTATGATCAGACCCAGCTTGGTTCGCAGACGTCAATTGGGTTCTAGCATTGACATTATTGCCGGTAATATCTTCCTCCGTTTCAGGGGACAGGCGCACCCCGGCATCCTTACGTTTTGCTGCATCAAAATGGGCGGGGTGAGTTCGCATCATGGAAAAGCTTTTGTTTTTTACCATGTCTCCAAAAGGAATAATTTCTTTTTCCCGGAAGCCAGGTGTGCTGAGATTTTCAACATTTCGAGCAACAACCTTCAAATGTTGGGTGATATGGTCCATGCGTTTTCCCATTAGACTAAAAATATTTTCTGCCATTTTTTCGCCTCTGCTGTCTTAGTTGAGAAAATCACTTTAGTGAGCCAAGCTTAAGAAAATGTAAAGTATTTTCGATAATGTTAGGGCCTGAGCAGAGCAAAAATGAAAGGTAAGTTTTCAATGTTATACCTAACGCGCAAGCCCGGAGAGTCCATTTTAATCAACAATAATGTCAAACTGACAGTTATAGATATTAAGGGGAAAAGTGTAAGGCTTGGATTTCTTTTTTCCCCAGAAGTACGTGTCTTGAGGGAAGAAATTTTTCTCAGAATCCAGCAAGAGGACCAAGAAGCCGCAGAAGCTGGGAAATATATTCAAGAGCTAGAAGAACTTGAAGTTGCTAAACGCATGAAGAAGCTTCAGCATGCCTCAGAAAGCAAAGACAGTGAAGAAGAAGTCTCGTTTCAAAAAAAATCGAGTGGTTTGATGGGGGGATGATGGATATCGCTGTTCTTATTCAAGAAGCTTTGCAAGCATCTCATGAAGTTTATTGTGATTTTCGTGAATCTGCTTTTTTTGATTCTTTTCCAGCCCTAAACACGCAAGAGGAAACCTTGAAGCGTCATCTTCACACCTTATCCTGTCTCGCAGCCCAACAGGCGGAAGGGGAGCCCATCCCCTCCGGTGTAGCAGAAAGGTTTTTGGAGGCAGTTCAAGGATTTCGTCTTTGTGTTCAAGATATATTGAATCTATTACATGAAATCCAACGGTCTCTTGGGAAAAAAGAAGAAGCGTTTGAAGCTTACGGAAAAATCAGCCAATGGCGTGCTTAAGAACAGTGCCTCAGAGAAAAGGAAAAAAACGTGGAATCAATTGAAGGGTTTCAATTTATACGCTTCATCCTTGCCCTTGGGATCGTTTTGGTTGGACTTTGCCTCTTCGCTTATCTTGGGAAACGTGTTTTGAATCGCCAAAATTTTAGTCAATTAAAATCCGGAAAAAATTTACGTGTCCTCGAAGAAATAAGTTTAGCGCAACAACGGCGTTTGGTGTTGATTGGTGTCAATCAAGATAAAGTGCTTCTGCTTTTGTCTGCTAGAGGAGATTACATCCAAGTTATTCCCAACAGAGAAGAGAACCTGATCCATGAAAAAAAATAAATTTTTACACTATCTTGTTCCGTCATGGATTGTTGGAGTTTTCATCGTTTCCGCATCCTGCTTCGCCCAAACGTTTTCCCTTGATCTTGGAGAAGGTGGCTCATTTTCAACCAAGTTTTTCCAACTTTTAGCGATCATCTCCGTTTTAAGTTTAGCCCCTTCCATTTTGGTGATGGTGACCTCTTTTACACGCATCGTCGTAGTTCTTTCTTTTTTAAGAAACGCCATGGGTCTTCATCAATCTCCCCCTAATGGTGTGTTGATTAGCTTAGCGCTTTTTTTAACCGCTTACATCATGTCGCCCGTTCTTGAAAAATCATATCAAGAAGGCATTGTTCCCTACACCCAAGAAAAAATCACAGAAGCCCAAGCGTGGGATAAGGTGGTTGAACCTATTAGGGGGTTTATGCTTCAAAATGTGAGAGAAAAAGATTTGCGGCTTTTTGTAAATCTCTCCAAAATGCCTCCCCCTGAGCGTCCAGAACAAACCAGCCTCAGCACGTTGGTGCCGGCTTTTATGATCAGCGAATTGAGGCGTGCCTTTGAGATCGGCTTTCTCCTTTTTGTCCCTTTTTTAATTATTGATATGGTTGTGGCGTCTATCTTGATGTCCATGGGGATGATGATGCTTCCGCCTATCACCCTGTCCCTGCCGTTTAAAATCATTTTCTTTGTGTTGATCGACGGTTGGGTTTTATTGGCGGGAAGCCTTGTGAAAAGCTATGGTATCTAAAAAAACAATAAAAACAGGATGATATTTTCTTTACACAGACTATGAAAATCTCTTAAAATGTGCTCCAAAATAGCAACAGGGTATAGGCCACGTGCTGGACCAAGCGTTTCTTGCTGCGGAAGACACGATTCCGGGTGAGCATATCTCAGATGATCAATTTTTGGGGGGAAGGTTACGGATTTACCAACCTCTTACAGGCTATCGGGCAGGGATTGACCCTGTTTTTTTAGCGGCAGCTGTTCCTGCCGAAGGCACGGAGCGTATCCTCGACATGGGGGTAGGGGTGGGGGTTGCGTCATTTTGCTTGCTTAAGCGCTGTCCCCATGTTCAGGTAACAGGAATAGACATTTCTGCTTCTCTCACACATCTGGCAACCCTCAACCACCAACGAAATCGGTTTAAGGATCGATTTAAGGCCCTTACCTGCGATGTTCAACATCTTAATTTAGACACCCAATTTGACCATGTCATGTCAAACCCGCCTTTCTTGCGAAAAAACCAGGGGGATGCTTTTATTTCCCAAGATAAAGCCCAAGCAACAGTGGAAAGCCTCACAGATCTCAAAACCTGGATTCAGGCTTGCTTACGGCACTTAAAACCCAAAGGAACATTAACCCTCATCTTTCGGGCTGACCGGGCGGATGAGCTGATCACATTGTTATATCAAGAATCAGGAAGTTTATCTTTAACCCCTTTGTTGCCCAAAGAAGGCTCTCCTGCTAGGCGAATCATTGTTTCCTACCAAAAAGGCTCGAAAGCTCCTTTTGAGCTTCGAGCAGGAAGGGTTCTTCATGAAGCAACAGGGGCATTCACCCAACAAGCTCAATATATTCTCAGAGAGGGGAGGGCACTGTTCCCAGCAACCTCCCAACAACAAAAAGTTTGAAATTTTATTCTTCTTCTGAAGCTTTTTGCTCCGCAGCACGCCTTTCCCATTTAGTTAGGTGTTCTTGGAGGAAGCTCTGAAGATTGTTGGTAGCTGGTTTAATTGCCTCTTCGTGTTTTTCATGGGAAATGAGACTGAGAGCATCTGGAGTCAGTTTTGTAAGGAATTCTGAGGTATGGTGAGGAACATGACGAACCTCAACATCCTGAAAATGTTCCCTGATTTTAGAGGTTGCTAGGATGCGTCGACATTCATTTTAAAAGAACCTAGATAGCAGCGATATGTATAAAAGAGAGGAAAGTTATTGCAAGTTTATCATGGCACTGTTAACAAAATAACTTGTAAGCCCTGAGAAGAGCCAAAGCGATAAAGCTAAGGAACGTGGTGTCGCGCTTATCGAATCGCATAGCGATTCTCTTGTTCTCTTTGATTCGGCCAAAAAGCCTTTCGATGAAG
>JBOFKI010000066.1:0-5453 GCA_051657245.1 Alphaproteobacteria bacterium
GTCTCAAGCGTTTGGGGATAACAGTTAAAAAAAAGCCTCAAGCATCCCAAAGCGGATCCCGTCAAACGGTCTATATTTTGCCAAAAACTTGAGCAAAAAATTGCATCTCCAGAACGTGCCTTGGAAAAAGCTATCCCCCCTTTTCTGCCCTTCCCCTGCCTTTTCTTTTGCATCTCCGTGCCTTTTCTTTTGTCATTCCCGCTTCCGCGAGAAGGACAACCCTATGAAAATATCTTTTGTCAGACACACTCTATATTGCTGAGATAAACATCTCGATCAACGTCAGTTGCCATTTATGCTTTGGATAAGGCACGTTGGCATAACAAGCTAAATCAATGCCACCTAAAATCGGAAAAATCTAAGATGCTTTATTTTTACGGTGCCGGATGGGGGATTCGAACTCCCGACCTACTGATTACAAATCAGTTGCTCTACCAGCTGAGCTAATCCGGCAATGGCGCGTATTGTACTTGATTCTTCCCTATCCGCCAATTGATTTTTTCAAAATTGTTGCGGGCAGGCACCAAAGACCCTAAAAAAATCAGTCGCACGTTCCAAAAAGTCGATCGCCTGCGTCCCCTAAACCAGGCAAGATATAATTTTTTTCGCTTAAACAACGATCCAAGGAAGCTGTAAAAATAGGAACCTTCGAACAAGTTTTGTTGAATGTCGCAACCCCTTCCGGAGAAGCCACGATACAAACTAGCCGAATTTGAGCCGCCTCCACCCCGTGTTGCAACAACAGTTTAACAGCGTGGGCAGCAGAATGCCCCGTGGCAAGCATGGGGTCCAGCAATAAGAAAAGATGGTTTTTGGCTTCGGGCAATTTCACGAAATATTCAACCGGCTTGTCTTCAGTATCTCGGTACAAACCGATATGACCCGTCTTAGCAAAAGGAAGAAGCTCTAAAAATCCTTCTACCATACCAAGCCCTGCCCGCAAAATAGGAACAATAGCAATCTTTTGCTCAAGAAAAGACGCCATCATAGGCTCTAAAGGCGTTTGCAAAAGACGCTGTTGGAGAGATAATTCACGCGTTACCTCATATCCTATTAACAAAGATATTTCCTTCAATAATTGACGAAACAGTGAAGAAGAGGTTGCCTGATCTCGCAGATGGGACAATTTGTGCTGAAGAAGGGGATGCTCAATAACGTGTAGATTGGGAAATAATGACATCTGAACCGACTTCTTTTCTAAAAGGCACACTGGGAATTTTACAGATTTTCCAAAAAAAGACAAGCTCATTCGTTAAAATACACCTGTCTCACACTTGGAATTTTCACCAAAACCCGAAGCCCTTTTAAGGGAGAAGCCATTAAACGAATTGAGCCTTTATGGTCTCTAACCAAATTTTCTACGATACTTAAACCAAGCCCCAGACCACCGGTTTGATCATTTCGGGAAGCATCCACCCGAAAAAAAGGCTTAAAAACTTCCCTGTAATATTTTTCTGGAATTCCAGGACCATCATCATCAATCCAAAACCAAACAGCCTCCCGCTCTTGCTTAACCGTGAGGCGGATTTTGCTGTCCGCATACCGCAAGGCATTTTCAAGCAAATTCGTGAAACAGCGGGCCAATGCACGGGGTTGCCCCATCATCTCTAGGTGTTTGGGCAGGTAAATGATCAATTCTTTGTCATTATGGGGAAGAAGGTCAACTATATTGGAAAAAAAGGACTCCAGCAAAATTGGCTTGGCGACTTCCTTTTCATGGCCTTTAGAAAAATGAAGGTAACTTTCCACCAAATGGATCATATGATCCACCTCTTTTTGAAAATCTTCCCAATCAGGAGAGGATTTCATCAAGGCTAATTGAAGCTTCATACGCGTTAAAGGCGTTCTTAAATCGTGGGAAATTCCTGCCAGCATCTGGGCACGCTCTTGTACCTGTTTTCGGAGACGCAAGCTCATCATATGAAAGGTCCAGGCTAATTTGCGAATTTCACGCGCACCTTGCATTTTAAATTTTTCTTGCACCTTCCCACGGCCCAGTTGGTCTGCGAACCATGCGAGACGTTTAAGAGGACGAATCTGATTTTTCATAAACAAAAGCGCAAGAATAGCAAAAAAAATTGAAGACCCTAAAGACCACATCAAAAACAGCGGGGTTGTTCGGCTGAATAAACGCTTGGTATAGGTTTGTGCTAAAAAAATACCTTTTTCAGTTTTGATCCAAATACGGATTGAATCTTCATCAAGGTAGAGTTTGAAGGGTTTCCCTTCCAGCTTTCGCCTCAGAGCCTTCTTCAGAAAAGATTGGAAAGCGCTCCTACTCTCAAGAATGCTTTCCCAAGATCGCGTAACAGGAAAAAGCCCAAAATCTAATTTTTGAGAAGCCATGGTTTGCAATGTTTCAAAATCTTTAGAGGATGTTTGCTTGTCTAAAAGCATTGCAAGAACACTCACTTCTCCTGCGATATCTTGGGCAAGAATGCGCGTCACATAATCCCAATGCCGATTAAAAAAAACATACCCTGAAAGCAATTGAATCATGATCACAGGCGCCAAGATAATCAAGAAAGAGCGCCCCAAAAAAGATTGGGGAAGTAATTTTTTCAAAAATTTGGGGAATTTTTGGGGAAAAAATGACAATCTCATTTTCAAAAATTGCTCCTCAGCAAATAGCCTTCACCACGAATGGTCAGCAACACTTGGGGGCGCTTCGGGTCTTCTTCAAGCCGCTGGCGAAGACGGTTTATCTGAACATCCACGGTGCGAAGCTGAGATGGCTCTTTTAAAAGCACAACAAGGGTTTCTCGCTTGACTGGTTGATCTAAAAAAGTCACAAAAACTCTCAAAAGCTTAAGCTCCGCCGGGGGAAGAAATTGTTTTTCATGCCCTCGGCTCAAGTATCCCTCTTCAGGAAAAAAAAGAAACGGTCCAAGGTTAATAGATTTAGGAACCCCCTTTTCATTTCCAGCGCGCCTCAAGATAGCCTGAATTCTCAAGACCAATTCACGGGGGTCAAAAGGTTTTGCGAGATAATCCTCGGCCCCTCGCTCAAGGCCCTGGATGCGGTTCTCTGGGTCCCCCATAGCGCTTAAAAAAAGGACAGGAGGTATGGGTAGCACGGGATGGGAAGCGCGGGATGAAAGAAACTCAAACCCTGTAATATCTGGCATCATGACATCTAAGATTAACAGATCAAACTGAAATGTGTTGAGGGCTTTTTCTGCCTCTTTAACCGATGCAACGGTTGAAACTGAAAATCCTTCCCCCTGCAGGTAACGAAGCAACAAAGAACGCAAGCGCGCATCATCGTCAACCACCAAGAGGTGAGACCCAGGAGAAACAGAAAGAGGAGGCGATATGGCTTCCAAAGCTTTTTCCCCTAACATCTCATCAGAGGAAAAGAAAGGGCCTGTTCTCCTTCTAAAAGCTTGCAAATTTCAACCGTTAAGGGAACAGAGATTCCTAACTGAGTGGCTCTCAGCCGAACAGAGAAAGCCGTCACGGCGCCCTCCACCAATTTTCCGCCCAAAGTCTCTTTCGCTTGCTCAGGAGACAATCCCTGCCCCAAGGCAACGCCAAATGCCGTATTACGAGATTTGAGGCTTTTGCAGGTCAATACCAAATCTCCCACCCCTGAAAAGCCTAAAAAGGTTAGAGGATCAGCCCCCAGGGCAACGCCAAACGCCACCATCTCGGCTAATCCTTGGGTGAGAAGGGTTGCGATGGCATTTTCCCCCACCTGTTTGCCGTGCAGATAGCCACAGGCAATGGCAACCACATTTTTGAACGCGCCTCCCACCTGCACGCCAACCAGATCTGTGCTAAGCGTCACCTGAAACTGTGGGGTTTCGAAAAAAAGCTTGAGGGCTTTTCCCAAAGAGGGATCTGGCACGCCAAGGGTGGCTGCGGCAGGCTGTTGTTGAATAACCTCATGGGCCAGGTTGGGTCCACCCAGCGCCGCAACAGTGAGGGTAGGGCACAGATCTCGGGCAATTTCATGCAGAAGATAGCCGGTATCTTGTTCAATTCCTTTAGAAGCAAAAATCAACTTTTTTTTGGAGAGCTCCTCTGGAGCTAGATGGTCTCGGATAACCGACAAAACCGAACGTACGGATTGAGCTGGCAAAGCACAAAGCCACGTATCGGAAAAAGCAAGGGCCTCTTCCAAAGAAGCCGTTCCTTGAAAGGAACTATCTGAAGAAGCATCAGGTAGCTGAAGACCTTTTTCGTATTTGCGCAAGGGACTACAAAACTCCCCCGAGCGGTCCCACAAAAGTGGCGTAGTTCCCGCCCTGCAAGCGACGGTCGCCAGGGCTTTCCCCCAAGCGCCCGCACCCAAAACGCTTAAAGGACGCGTTATTTGCTGAACCAAGATCTTCTCCTTATCCTCTCCTTTTACAAAACTTTCTTATCATTTCAAAAAAATGTCCTTGAGAAAAGCTTCTTTTTTTGTAATGTTGAGATAATAAGAGAATATAAATCACGCGTTTTTGTAGGACCATGGATACATCCCCCCAATCTTCTCCTAAACCTTATGTCTTGGTTGTTGGCAATGAAAAAGGGGGTACAGGCAAGTCAACCCTTGCCATGCACCTGATTACAGCCCTCCTGCACGATGGTTTTTCTGTCGGAAGCGTTGATATTGATGCACGCCAGGGAACTTTGTCTCGTTACATTGAAAACCGTCAAATCTATATCAAACAGCATGGGAAAGAACTTCCCCTTTCAACTCACACACGTCTGATGCGCAGCGCCTTGCCTGATCAACTCGCAGCAGAAGCAGAAGATCTGGAAAATTTATCTAAAATTTTTGAAGAACTTGCCCATTGCCAGTTTATTGTGCTTGATACACCAGGAAGCGACACTTTTTTGTCTCGGCAAGCCCACTCCTATGCAGATACCCTCATCACGCCCTTGAACGATAGTTTTATTGACTTAGACCTGTTGGTGCGCCTTGAAAGTTCTCCGGATAATATGGTGCGCCCCAGCACTTATGCCGAGATGGTATGGGAGCAACGTAAACAGCGCGCCATACGTGATGGTGGAACCATTGATTGGATTGTGGTACGCAACCGGTTGAGCAGCACTCGCACTCGAAACCGAGATCAAATGGATCAAGTACTGGGCCTTCTCTCCAAGCGAATAGGGTTTCGTTTAGGAGGCGGCTTTGGAGAACGGGTTATTTTTAAAGAGCTTTTCCTCTCCGGCCTTACGTTGGTAGATTTAGATAAAGCAGGCAGCACTTTAACCATTTCCCATGTCACAGCGCGTCAAGAGCTTCGATTTTTGATGGGAATGCTCCCCCTTTCCCCTGACAAGTTATCCCAAACAGCCTAGGGAGAAACCTTCCTTCAATAATAGACCTCTTTCGAAACTAGGATTTTATTAAAATTTGTTTTTTTGCGCAGATTTGTCTTAGAGTGATATTTTTTGAGAAGTAATCATGAAGTATCAGCGTGTAAAAGATTTATCAGATGACTTGTTTCGTCGTTTAA
>JBOFKI010000067.1:0-5020 GCA_051657245.1 Alphaproteobacteria bacterium
ACATGATTATTATCAGTTAGCAGCTTAAGAGCATGATGGGGGCGCTCGCACCAGCGCTTTTGAGGGCGCGCTCACGCCCCCCATCATCGGACAACTCACGTGGCTCAACTACCTCGGACATCTTTACGTGCTATTGACACCCCCTTGTAAGCGTTTGTGCGAGTTTAAACTCAAAGGATCGTTGACAGGCTGATTGTTGCAGACGCTGCTCAAAAAATATAGCTCAATTTAAAGTTTCTCTATCAATTGCTTGACGTTTTTTTGCCAACATTTTATCCAGCTCACTGAGCTGAGGCATTACAAAAACTTGAGTCACACCCCTTTCCCCTGCAGGCTTCAATCTTGTGTTCAGCATTTCTTGCATGAGTTTTGCCCGAATATCGGTTTTGGGAGATGAACAATTTTTTTTCTCTTCAAAAGGCTTCAGGTTTTTATGCTGTAGCTCTTCCATGAAACTTTTTTGGCCGCTAGGCTGCTCGGCAACATGAGATAATAACAAATTATCTTGCAACGGCGGTGGCGGTGGTGGAGCCATCACGGATGGGGTCGCAGCAGGTAATCTTGGGGGCAGCGGTATAACCACCACCACTGGTTTTGCTCTAGGTAAGCTTGGCGAAAGCGGTAGAGGCGCAGATATGACGGGTAGAATGGGTGAAGTTGGCGTTGTAGATGAAGATTTTTTTTGAGGATTTTCTTCCTGCCCTTTTCTTCTTAGGGAAAACCAACGCCTTAAGGTTGAAGGCGTTGATGGACTTTTTAGATCTTGGTCTGGTTTTGACGTCGGAGGAGGCGTTTCTTGTTTTTCGGCCACATGGGGATAGACTTGAAGTTCTAGCAGCCGAAACCTCTCTTCAAGCGATTCCATCCTCGTCAATAGCTTCTCCGATTTTTTTGTAACAGCCGTGTCCGTAATTTGACCATGCCCATTGGGACCATACCGGTGTTTCATCATAGCGTTTACGGGAGTGCTCAAAATCAATGCGAATACGGATAATCTAATTGCAAATAATTTAGAAAATTGCTTCATTTTTAACCTCATTTATCAAAAAAAATGAAGTCTAAAACAAAACAAAATCATCCTAAATAGACAACTTTTATGTGATAGATAAAAAAAGGTTTTTTGTTAATAAACCTTTTTATACCCCCTCCTTACACCATCAGCATGCCACCGTTAACATGGAACGTTTGGCCCGTTATATAAGCCGCTTCATCGCTAGCCAGATAAACAGCTGCAGCTGCGATATCTTCTGGAGTTCCCATGCGCCCCAGGGGGATATTTTGTAATAATTTTTCTTGATGGCTTTTAGCAAGCCCTTCTGTCATGGGGGTGGCGATAAAACCCGGCGCAATACAATTCACCGTTACACCGCGGGTGGCCGCTTCTGCTGCCAAGGCTTTGCTGAACCCGATTAAACCTGCTTTGGAGGCAACATAATTGGTCTGGCCCGGGTTCCCCGAAACACCTACAATCGAAGAAATGTTGATGATACGCCCCTTACGTTGCTTGAGCATACCGCGAATAGCTTCACGGCATGCCTTAAAAGCGGCAGTCAAGTTAACAGCCAGCACGGTTTCCCAGTCTTCATCCTTCATGCGCATCAGCAAACCGTCTTTGGTAAGACCTGCGTTATTCACGAGGATATCCAACCCACCCAAAGCTTTTTCAGCTTCTTGGATAAGCTGTCCTGGCCCTTCAGGCGTATCCAAGCGAGCCGGCAAGCAGATGGCGCGCTCTCCCAATTTTTTAGCAAGGGTTTCGAGAGCTTCTTGCCTTGTCCCTGAAAGACCCACAATGGCCCCTTGGGCATGAAGAGCTTGGGCGATGGCAGCGCCAATCCCACCTGAAGCACCTGTAATTAAAGCGTGTTTTCCGGTTAATGCAAACATAAGGGGTCTCCTTTTAGGTTGAATAAAGATAAATTAAGCAGCGTAGGTTTTTGCGAAGGTTTCCATATCCTGAGGCGTTGCAAAGGAAATAGATTTTAAACTTGTGCAGGTTTTACGCAAAAGACCTGAAAGAACCGTCCCAGGCCCCACTTCCAGGGCCAATTCAACTTCCTCTTTTTCAAGATATTCTAAAGATTCTCGCCACCGGACACGCCCATCCACTTGGGCCATTAAATGTTCACGCAATGTTGAGGGGTTTGTTTGGGGCTTTGCGCTGATGTTGGAAAGGATAGGCACCCGGGGAACTCCAAAAGAAACACCTTGAAGCGCTTCCACCATCGCCTGCCTGGCTGGCGCCATCAAAGATGAGTGAAACGGCGCACTCACGTTCAGCAAGACGCACCGCTTTGCTCCTGCTTCTTTCGCTTTTTCCATCGTTTTTTCAACCGAGCACTTATGCCCGCTAATCACCACCTGCCCAGGGCAATTATCGTTTGCAACAGCGCACAAAAAGCCTGGCATTTCAAGGTTAACCTCCGCGACGAGCGTTTCAATGGTCTCCATGGAGAGGGATAAAATAGCCGCCATGGCTCCTTCCCCTTCCGGTACAGCTTCTTGCATCACCTTTCCCCTCAGCTTAAGGAGGCGTGCCGTATCAGCCAAGGGAAGCACTCCAGCAGCCGTAAGCGCCGTATATTCCCCCAGCGAGTGACCTGCCATATGCGTTACTTTAGCATCAAGGGAAAAATTGAAGTGTCGCTCTAGGGTTCTCACCATCGCCATGCTCACGCACATCAGGGCTGGCTGGGTTTGCTCTGTTTGGGAAAGGGTGGCTTCAGGCCCTTCAAAAATCAGCTTACTGAGAGGCATGTTCAAGGCTTCGTCAACTTCTTGAAAAACTTCCCTTGCTTGGGCAAAAGCATCATAAAAAACCTTCCCCATCCCGACAAACTGGGACCCCTGCCCCGGAAACATCATGAACATACATGCCCTTTCTGAGTTCAAGCAAATTCCTTCGATGATCCCAAATAGTTTAATGCTTTTTTAAGAAAAATCAAAAATTTTTTTTCAAAATCTGGATCTAACCCAAAAATCAGTATATGTATAAGTATGGGGTATAATGCGCGAGGAACAAGATGTCGAAAAAACCAGGGGTATTCATCACATTTGAAGGGGGGGAGGGGACTGGAAAAAGCACCCAAATTCAAAGGCTCCGAGATTTTTTAAACGCTCGACAAATACCCCATCAAGTGACCCGGGAGCCAGGAGGCGTCCCCTCCGCTGAACGCATTCGTGAGCTTCTTTTAAATGCAGGGATTGATTGGGCACCTGTTACGGAGGCTCTGTTGATGTCCGCTGCACGCCATGAGCACGTCCGGCAACTGATTCTTCCAGCCTTACAACAGGGAGAGTGGGTGATTTGCGATAGGTTCGCAGACTCCACGTCTGTCTATCAGGGATATGCCCATGGGTTGGGGGTTGGGGCGATCCAGGCGCTCAATAAATTTACGCTGGGAGACTTGCTACCAGACTTAACGTTTGTGTTTCAGCTTCCTGCCTCCCAGGGACTTGCTCGGAAAAAAAGCCAACCCCAGGGAGAAAACCGTTTTGAGCAAATGGAGCTTTCGTTTCATGAGCGGGTTCAAGCGGGTTACACCGCCCTGTTGCAAGCGGAGCCAAACAGGTGCATAGCCATTGACGCTACCCAGCCCATTGAAACCATGGCAACCTTAATCCAAGAGAAGATCATTGAACGCTTTTTTTAAGCGACGCTTAAAAAGCATTGTTGTACCTGGCTTTTAAATTTAGCACCTCACTTTGGTAACGCTGCTCTAAAATTTCTCGTTCTTTTGCATACTTTTTTTCTATTTCCTCTAGCTCTTGCTGCATTTTTTCTTCCAAATATTCCTTATCTCGGGTTTGGAATTTTATACCTTTTTCTTTCCAGATGGGAGCGCTCTTTCCATTGAGCACCGTAAGCCCTTCGTCTTTACTCACCTCGATCAAAACATACTCACCCTGTTTAACGCAGCGCTGTTTTACGGGTTGTTTACTATCCAATTCTTGTATCTCTATCGGGGTGAATCCCTCTTCGCACAAACCATTTGAGGGAATCGTCTTGACCAGAAAACTCCGTTTTTTTTGAAAAGGAACCACCCCTTGGTTCCAAGAAACCTTGTGGGGAAGAGGGTACGGCTTGTCTGGCGTAATTTGCTCAGCTTGATCAGATTTCTTGGCAAAAGCAGGTTGGATAAACCCCAGATTTTCAAAATTAAACAAGGAAGAAGTTGGTTCTGGGGTGGTTGACTTTGGGGGCTCTTCAAACACAGCAGGATCAATAATAGTAGGACGTGGAGGTTTTTTTCTAGTAAGACGTGGAGTTTTTTTTCGAAAAGATTCAACACGCGCTTTTTCAGTATTATTTGGCTGTGGGTTGGAAGCTGGCTTATTAATCGGCTCTGGACGGCCAATCTCCATAGGCTTCTCCTTCGGTTTCGGCGTTTCTACCGGGTTAGAAGGTTCAACATAGGGCTCTTTGTATAACGTGAATGGTTTTGTGCCGTCTTTGAATTTATAAACAGCATTAACTCCCACTTCAGCCTCAGCTATGGCTTTGTTTTGAAGCATCAATCCTGAAAAAATCAAACACAGGGCTTGAAAGCGAAGACATCCCTTGTTTTTCATAATCAACCTCTTTTCAATGGGTTAATGATATATCTTATGATGTCGTGATAGCATTTAAAGAAAGGTTAAACCGCCAAAGGGACTCTATGCGTGTGCTTGATAAAAAATATTTCATAGGGTTGTCGTCCCCCGTCATCCTTTGCCCTTAAATTCTATTTGTCATTCCCGCGGAGGCGGGAATCTAGGAAAAACCTATAAAAAACTTAAAACAATGGCGCGAAACCTGAAAAATACGGTTTATAAAAATCTTATCTGCAAAGGTGTTCTAGACTAGACTCCCGCTTCCGCTGGAAAGACAGGAGAAGATAAAATAGACCTCTTTCGAAACTTCCTTTTATGGGCCGATGGGTGCGTCACTCCGGTGCTCAGATCCTCATGTACCCTAAGTACATTCCGGTCTTGCGCTCCGTTAGTTCCTGCCCCTCAGTTCCCTAAAAGTGGTTTCGAA
>JBOFKI010000068.1:0-12324 GCA_051657245.1 Alphaproteobacteria bacterium
TTCAAAGCTGCCTACAAAAATTTGAAAAGCCATGATTTGCCAGGGACTTGAAGCGTGATCCAATAGATAAGGGCACAGTATAACAAAAATACACGCTAATTTCAAAAAAAACTTAATAATTTTAATTGGATAGATGCGATAGCTCAATTGAGCCCAAATAATATTTGCAATAACGAAAAAAATGGAAACGATGAAATTATTTTGAAGTAATTCTGATGGTGTATAATCAAAAGAATCTGTTAAAATGTTACCACAATAGATGAAAATAAAATAAAACCAAATTGGGCCTGTGCAAAAAATAAAAAACATTGCCAGAACTGTTTTGTAATCCACTTTTTGTGAGAGCAAAGAATCTGGTATATATTTGCTTTCTTTTATTTTTTTCATATTTTGGATGAATTCAGGCGTTTCTCGAAGCGTCGTTCGTGCAACAGACCCAACCACAGCAACGGTGGCCCCAAAGAAAAAAACAGGCCGCCAATCATAGGAAAACGCGGTAACTAGGGTAGCAATTCCAAGGGCTGCCATGCCGCCAACGCTTGCAGAAACCTCCAACCAAGCCACCGCGGGATAGCGGGCAGGCAGGGGCGTTGTTTCGGTTAGGTAAATGCCAGCTCCCACAAATTCTCCCATGGAGGACATGCCTTGAATAGCTCGACATAAGGTTATGATCCAAGCTGCTGCAATACCAATGCTTTCATAGGTTGGAACAAAAGCCATGGTAATGCAAGAAAAAGACATCATCAAACTGGTCACCACGACAGTGTGCTTACGGCCAATTTTGTCGCCTATGTAGCCAAAGAGCAGAGCGCCTATGGGTCTGAAAACGAAAGTAGAACAAAACGCAAAGGCACCTAGCAAGGAGGCTGTAAAGCCTGTTGCTTTAGGGAAAAATAGCTCATTTAAAAATACGGCCATATGGACGTAGAGCATCAAATCAAAATATTCGAGAAAAGTGCCCGCTTGCAACAGAGCCGTTGATTCTTTTTGTTGAGTTGTGAGAGACGAAAAGAAACCCATTGAAACCTCCCAAATTCTTTTTTCTGAAATGTAAAAAAAAAGATATAATAGTCAATATTTTTTAAATTAATTTTGAAAAATATTTTATCGCAGGTCGAGAGGCGGGGGAATTACAGACATATTAACAAGTCCTACACTTCCCCATACCAAACCTCAAACACGTAAATCTAAAAATTTTATCTCGCCTCATCAATTAACATCAAAACGCGTCGACTAAATCTAGCAGCATCATCTCCAGTAGCATTGGATATGGCAAGTCTTAGATTTTTTAGGTTTTTCCTGGATCCTCGCTTGTACGGGGATGACAAAGGGGGACGGAAAGGACAACCTTATGAAAATTTTTTTATCAGATACGGTCTCAAACCCTAATAAAAAATTAAAGTTTTCTTGTTATTCTGTGAGCTGCGATGAATTGATACGAAAACGTAATATTAGAGAATTTGATGAATCCCTTGCGTCCAGAAGAAGTCTTTCATTTTTGGCCGCGCATGGTTCAAAAAGCTGCAGATCAAGCATCGTTAGCTTTTTCTAGTTTCGTTGAAACCAGCTCCCAAGCAGCTTCTTCTCCGTTTAGCCCTTTTTCCATGGGAAAGCTCTTTTCTGAAGCTATGGAGCAGCTGGCTCAAAATCCAGTGACTGCTGTCAAAGCCCAAGAAAATTTAGCGTCCGAATTTTATGACCTGTGGATCCAAACCTTAGAACAAATGCAAACAGGGCAGGTTGCATCTATTATTGAACCAGAAAAAACAGATAAACGGTTCAACCACCCTAAATGGGACGAAGATCCTTTTTTTAATTTTATCAAGCAAAGCTATTTGCTTACATCTAAATGGCTTTTGTTTGTTGCAGATAATGTGCCTGAGCTGGACGAGAAGCAACGCCATAAAGTTTCTTTCTATACGAAGCAAATTTTGGATGCAGTTTCTCCATCTAATTTTCCTTTGACGAATCCTAAAGTGATTGAAAAAATCATTGAAACAAAAGGAGAAAATTTAGTCAAAGGGTTTGAAAATTTTATGGAAGACCTCAAGCGTGGCAACGGCCAGCTCGCCATTTCCATGACCCAGCCAGATGCTTTTAAGTTAGGGGTTGATCTTGCAACAACCCCTGGGCAGGTAGTGTTTCAAAATCCTTTGTTTCAACTGATCCAATACCACCCCACCACAGAAAAAGTTTTAAAAGCTCCGCTTCTGATTATTCCGCCGTGGATCAACAAGTACTATATTTTCGATTTGCGTTCTAAAAACTCTTTTGTGAAATGGGCGGTAGATCAAGGTCACACTGTCTTTATGATTTCTTGGGTTAATCCAGACGAAAGCCTGGCTCAAAAAACCTTTGAAAATTATATGCTGGAAGGGTTGGGTCAAGCTTTAAGCGTAGTTCGGGAGATCACATCTGAGCCTAAAGTTAATTTTGTAGGATATTGCTTGGGTGGAAATTTACTGGCGTGTTTTTTATCTTACCTGGCATCTAAACGACGAAATGAGGTGCTCACCGCAACCTACCTTGCAACGTTAATCGATTTTTCCAGGGCAGGGGACTTAAGTGTTTTTATTGATGAAGAGCAGCTTCGAGCCCTTGAATCTAAAATGGCAGAGAAAGGCTATTTAGATGGGAGATCCATGGCGATTACGTTTAACCTGCTTCGGGCAAATGACCTTATTTGGTCGTTTTTTATCAACAACTATCTGCTTGGGCAAGAGCCTTTTCCTTTAGATTTTTTATATTGGAATGCGGACTCAACCCGCATGCCAGCAGCGATGCACAGTTATTATCTGCGAAATATGTTTCAAAAAAATCTGCTGCGAAAAGCTGGCGGTTTAAATCTGGGTGGCGTTCCCATTGATCTTCAAAAAATTAAGGTACCCAGCTTTATCATCGCAACCCGGGAGGACCACATTGCGCCGTGGCGGTGTTGTTATGCAGGCTCCAAATTCTATCGAGGTGATAAAGAATTTGTGTTGGCCACCTCGGGGCATGTGGCGGGTATTATCAATCCAGCTGATTCTGGAAAATATAGTTACTTGACGAACCCAAATGTTGAAAAAAATCCTTTGGAATGGCTAAAAAAAGCTAAGGAAATCCAAGGGTCTTGGTGGCCTTATTGGCAAAAATGGATTCAACGCTATGCCAAGGAAACAGTTCTCTCTCGTAAAATCAACCACCCGAAATTTCCAAATCTTGAAGATGCGCCTGGGTCTTATGTGCGGGTTAAAGGTTGATCAGACTTCAGCCCACATTTACCAGTTTCACCTCAGTTTCTTCAATTTCAGGTTTCTCCTTCGGTTTCGGCGTTTCTATCGGGTTAGAAGGTTCAGTATAAGACTCTTTGTATAACGTGAATGGTTTATGCCGTCTTTGAATTTATAAACAGCATTAATTTCCACTCCAACTATGGCTTTGTTTTTAAGCACTAGTCCTGAAAAAATAAAATTAATGATACACTTTGTGATGTCGTGATCGCATTTAAAAAAAGGTTAAACCGTCAAAGGGATTCTAGGGAAGATATTTAGCAACAACGGTTTCAACCTGCTTAAGCTCTGCGTGTTCTATGCGCTCAAGGGAAAGCTTTTGGGTTAAATTTTTAGGATGGCTTATCACAAAAACCAAGGGAACTGATTCAAGCTTTGTGAGGGTTTTTTCTCGTAATTTAAATTCCATCAAGCGCTTTAAGTAGGCTTTGTCTTCTAAACAGATTTTTATTGCTTCTTTAGATAACCCCTCTTCTTGGGCTATCTGTTTTAAAAATTCTCTTGGGTCTTGCTGATTCAGCCATTTTTCTTGTTTTTCATAAAATGCTTTCCGAAGTGGTTCCGATTTTTCTGGCTGGCACCAACACAAAAGAGAGGCAATCAAAGACGGGCCATCTGTTGGATAGTCTCTGGAAATAATTTGTAGCTTGGGATATTTTTCAAGTAAATTTCCCATACTTTTATGAAATGCAGCGCAAGCATTGCAAGAAAGCGATGTATAAACCACCACTGTGCAGGTTGCAGACTCTTGATTTCCCAACAGATGCTGAAATGGGAAAGGAGGGGTTTGGTTCAGCAATTGCTCAGCTTTCAGGGAAATCTCTGGTTCAGCTTTTGCTTTGAAATTAAAAAAAAGCATGCTGCCAAACAAAAATGCATATATCACAAGTTGCACAGGCCAAATCCTTTCGATTTTTTTAATCCCGCGTGCTTCCCCTATTCTTTTCTACAAAATTTTGCTTTTTTTGAAAAGTCATTTTTCACAAGGGTTATTTTGGAAAAAATATCTTTCCAATTTTTGATTTTTTCTTTATAAAAACGTCATGCATGGTTGGTGATGAACAGCAGACAAACTGGCGTGGAAATTTGAGAGATGGCACAAAGCCCTTTGCAACAATTTTTGATCAAACCGTTAGTACCATTTCACGTAGCTGGCATTGATTTATCTTTTTCTAACGCATCCTTGATGATGGTATTGGCATGTTGTGTTGCATTGGTTTTTTTGGGATGGGGTAGTCTGCGAGACTCCCTCGTGCCAAAAGGGGGGCAAAATGTTGCGGAATGGGTGTATGAATCCATTTTAACGCTTCTGGATGAAACAGCAGGACAAGAGGGGCGACCTTTTTTCCCCTTTGTGTTGGCTCTTTTTATTTTTATTTTGTTGGGGAATATGTTGGGCATGCTGCCCTATAGCTTCACTTTTACTAGCCATATCATTACGACCTTTGCCCTTGCTATGCTGGTGTTTTTGCTTGTGACTGGGATTGGGATCATCCGCCATGGAACTCATTTTTTGAAATTATTTCTACCCAAAGGAACGCCTGTTTGGATGGCACCGTTTATCATCCCCATTGAGCTTTTGTCCTATTTGTCTAGACCCGTAAGCCTTGCTATTCGTCTGTTTGCTAATATGATGGCGGGGCACACCATGCTGAAAGTTTTTGCTGGTTTCACCGTTTCATTGGGGTTTTTAGGGGTAGCCCCTTTTTTGGTAAGCGTTGCTCTGACAGCTTTCGAAATTTTGGTAGCTTTTTTACAAGCCTATGTTTTTGTAATTTTGACTTGTCTTTACCTTCATGACGCGCTTTACTTACACTAGTCATGTGTTTTGTATGAGACATGGTAAAAAAAGATTTTCAAGAAAAGGAAAAAAAGAATGGATGTTGAAGCGGCAAGGATGATTGGAGCGGGGCTAGCGGTTTTTGCTTTGCTAGGCGTTGGTTTGGGAATTGGGCAGATTTTTTCTACTTTAATCAACGCGATTGCCAGAAATCCCTCAATAAAAGACCAAGTCTTCCCTATAGGAATTTTAGGCTTTGCGTTAACAGAAGCGGTTGCTTTATTTGCGTTGCTGATTGCTTTTTTAATCCTCTTTAAATAAAGGTGGCGTTAAAAAAATGCCTCAGCTTGATATTTCGACCTACCCGGGACAGCTTTTTTGGCTTTTTATCAGCTTTTTTTTCTTGTGGCTGGTCCTGCATATTGTGCTTGTTCCTCGTTTTTCAAGGATTTTTGAAAAACGTAAGCATCATATAGAACAGCTGTTGGCAAAAGCTTCAATTTTACAGATCCATGCTGAAAATTTGAATCGACAAGCCAGTGAACGTTTAGAACACGTCAAGACTCAAGCGGAGTATCTTATCAAGCAAACAGCAACGGAGGTGGACCTTGAAAGGCGTCTGGAGCAAAAAAAATGTTTGACTTGGTTGCAAGAAGAGCGTGAAAAAACAGAGCGCAATTTTGTTGAAATTAGGCAAAAAGCTTTTCAAGATATCACCTCTTTGAGGCCTTCCCTTGGGGTTGAGTTATTCAAGCGATTTGCTGGAAAATCTTCGATTTTTGAAATAACTCCGCCAAACAAACCGTGAACGAAAGTGCCGATTATGATGTCATTGGCTTTTGTGTTGCTAGATCCTAATTTGTGGATCTTTATTTCTTTTTGTGTTTTTGTAGGCGTTGCTTTTCTCCCCCTAAGACACAAAGCGCTGCTCTTTTTTAGGGAACGTCAAGAGAGGATTCGCCGCCAAATTCAAGAAGCTGAAGAAATTTTGAGGGAAGCTACGAAGTTTGACGAAGAGGCAATGCTTTATTTTGATGAAGTTGAAAGGCAAATTCAGGAGATACTTGTTCTTGCAGAACGAGAATCCAGCCACCTTAGGGAAAAGTGCAAAAAAGAAAAAAAACAGATCCAGCTGGCCCATCAACACCTTTTGGAGGAACACCAAAAAGTTTTAGTTTCTAAATTAAAACAAGAACTGCGTCATATACTATTGGCAAAAGCATTTCAGGAAGCTTCCAATCTTTTTGTCGCAACCCCCTCCTCTTTTGATTTTTCTGAAATCAAAACCGTTTTGCAAAAAGGTTTTCAGCCTGAAAGCAAGCTCAGTTATGATGCTGTGTTTTTTGATAAATAAAATCAGTTAAAAACATACTTTATAATATATTTGTCAAAATAATAATAAAATAATATCTGTTTTTTTTATAAATTGATTTTGTTTGTTTATGTGTTATACTGCGGCTGTTTTTTCAAGTTTTTTTTGCTTTTTAATCAGTTTTTTATCGATTTCAACGTTTGAAATAGGAGTTTAACAGATGGTTGTAATGCAAGCCTTAACCAAAGACATTTCTTGTCTTATTGGGAATCAGCTCAAATGCAAAGTGAAATGGTTTAACCTTCAAAAAGGATATGGATTTCTGGAGCCCTGTGATAGTTCTGCAGATGTTTTTCTTCATTTTTCGGTCCTTGAGCAAGCGGGGTTTCAGACCGTATCCCCTGGGGATGAAGTGTTGTGCGAGATAGGAAATGGAAAAAGTGGGGTTCAAGCTACCCGCGTGCTTCAGGTATGTTCTTCTGACGAAGAAGGCAATTATGCTGAGATTCCTGCCACGCTTTCTAATGATTCTCTGCTTCTTGAAGAGCATAGAGGTTTTGTGAAGTGGTTCAACGTACTTAAAGGCTATGGATTTATCCAGGCAGATGATGGTGGGCGAGACATTTTTTTACACACAGCTTTGTTGCGACGCTTAAGCGTTGATCGTCTTCCCCCCGGCAGACGTGTTCGGGTGAAGGTTCTTGCTAGCGAGCGAGGCCGCGAAGCTCGAGAGATCTTTTTGGAAGATGAGGAGACCGCTTAATCCCTCACTGTTCGTGTTAAAGTCAAAGCCCTGATCTCTTTGGCACCAGCTTTTTTAAGGGCTTTTGAACATGCGGTGAGGGTTGCGCCCGTTGTGTGGACATCATCCAATAAAACAATCACTTTTCCTTTAAGGTTAGATTTATATTTTTTTGAAACCTGAAAAGCTCCTTCTACGTTTTGAAAGCGCTGACCACGCGCCATAAGCCCTTGGCTGGGCGTTGCTCGAATACGTTTGAGTGCCATGGGAGAGGAAGGAATTCCTGCTTTTTCGGAGATAAATTTTGCTAATACAGCAGACTGATTAAATCTACGCTGCCAGAGGCGTGTCCAGTGGAGTGGCACAGGAATAATCAGATCTGCACCCTGCAAAAGGGAACTGCCCCGATTCAAAAGCCATTTTGAAAAGAGTGGCGTAAGCATCAATCTGCGTCCCCGTTTAAAAGCAAAAAGGAGCTGTTTGCTGACATCATTATACGCCAAAGCGGAAAGAGCCTTAGAAAAAGGCGGATCTTCTTTTAAACAACCGCCACACAGACTGGTTTCATGGGCCATTTCAAATGAAAAAGGGTAACCACAGCGCACACAACAAGGAGATGTGATAAACCGTAATTTTCCCCAACAAGTTCCGCAAACCCCACGCTCTTCAAGGTGTTTTAAACAACAGGGGCATTGGTAAGGAAGCAAAAGTTCAAGACTTAATCGTGCGCCTTGGCAACAGAAAGCCCACATTTTTGAACTAAAATTTACGAGATAGGTAAAATGAGGCCGCATGTGCGATAAGCTGCTTTAAGGGTGTTTTCCATAAGTGAGAAAACGGTGAGGGGGCCAACCCCTCCCGGAACGGGGGAAAGAGCCCCTGCAACCTGGGAAACGCTCTCAAAGCATACGTCTCCTTGAAGCGTGTCGCCACTTTGGGAGGGCAGCCGATGAATGCCTACGTCTACCACGCAAGCCCCCGTTTTAACGTGAGAGGCTTGGATAAAACCTGGCTTCCCCATCGCCACAAAAAGAAAATCTGCTTCCCGGGTTACCGTTTCTAAATCAAGGGTTTGGGAATGGCAAAAGGTAACCGTTGCATGATGATTCAAAAGCAACACCCCTAGGGGCTTCCCTACCAACGCCGATCTGCCAATGACAACGCACCGTTTCCCCTTCACGTTAAAGCCAAAAGCTTGAATAAGCTTCAAGCAAGCCAGGGGTGTGCAAGGGATAATCCCCTCAAAAGAATAGGTCAGAAGAAACCCTTGATTAAGCGGGTGAAGACCATCTACATCTTTTTGAGGGTGAATACAACACAACAAAAGCGAGGGATCTAAGTGGGAAGGAAGGGGAAGCTGAAGGATAATGCCGTCAACGTCTGGCGCTGCGTTGAGATCCATCAACACGGTTTGAAGAGAACTTAGAGACACAGTTTCAGGAAAAGTTTTTTCCTGAAACCTAATCCCCAATCGCTCAGCAGCTTCTCGTTTTCGTTTCAGGTAAATCAGGCTTGGGGGATGTTCTCCAACACGAAGGGCAGTCAGGCAAGGTGAACGGCCAGAAATTTCTTTAAACTGTGCAACGGATTTTGAGAGATTCTCAGAGAGTGTTTCCGCTACCTTGCGTCCATCCAATATCTGAACCATCGGATCATCTCACTTTCTGCCTTAATCACAGCATACGTAGCAAGATGCGGGTTAACATCTCCTGAAGAAAATAGAGCCCCAAGAGCAACAACATAGGAGACAGATCTATCCCTCCCACGAAGGGAACGAGTTGACGAATCCGGGATAGGGGAGGATCTGTTAGGCGGAAGAGAAACTCAAGAAAAACTCGCATGAACTGGTTGTGCACGTTAACGATTTTAAAAAGAATCAACCAATTGAGGGTGACCGCCATCACGACAACCCACGTATATAGGCCAATCAAAATACGCGCTATATTCAAAATTGGAATCAGAATAATGTCCATAAGAACCTCTGCATAAACCTTAATAGATAACCATACAAGCAGACGATCCTTGGCGCAAGGGTATTTTTGCGCGTATACAGACTTATGTAAAGTGAAAGACAAAAGGAAAATTTTTGTTATAAAAATTTATCGAACGTACTTTCATTTTTTTAAGCGGAATAACAGCCCTCAAGAAAATCTGAAGGATTTTGGAAAAAAGATCATGTATACTTTCGGCATGAGAGCGTCGGTCACAAAAATAAAGCAAAGGCCCACGATTTAAAAACGCAAGGAGGAGAATCATGACCACAGCTAGAACCATCACATTGATTCCTGGGGATGGCATTGGGCCCGAAGTTAGCACCGCTACGCGACAAATTATTGAAGCAACGGGTGTGAAAATTCATTGGGAGATCTGTGAGGCAGGGGCTGAAGTTTTTAAAAAAGGCCTTTCGTCTGGCGTTCCTCAAGAAACCCTTGACTCAATCCAACGCAATAAAGTTGCCTTAAAAGGCCCCCTGGAAACGCCCGTGGGCTATGGTGAAAAGAGCGCAAATGTCACCTTACGCAAAGTGTTTGAAACCTATGGCAACATTCGCCCAGTGAAAGAGCTTCCCCATATTCCAACACCTTTTCAAGGCATGGGGATTGATTTTGTGGTGGTTCGTGAAAATATTGAAGACCTCTACGCAGGGGTGGAGCATATGCAAAGCCCAGACGTTGCCCAGGCATTAAAACTCATCACCCGAAAAGGTTGCGAAAAGATTATCCGCCTTGCTTTTGAGCTTGCCAGAGCGCAAGGCCGAAAGACCGTTCATTGCGCGACGAAATCTAACATTTTGAAAATGACAGAAGGGATGATGAAACGGATTTTTGAGAGCATCGCCCCAGAATATCCAGATATCAAAGCAGAACACATCATTGTGGACAATTGCGCTCACCAAATGGTGAAAGAACCTCTACAGTTCGATGTTGTTGTCATGACCAATATGAATGGCGACATTTTAAGCGACTTGGGATCTGCTTTGGTGGGAGGGCTGGGGTTTGCGCCCAGCGCCAACCTTGGTAAAGACGTTGCGATTTTTGAGGCAGTCCATGGCTCAGCCCCCGCTTTTGCTGGGAAGAATGTGATTAATCCCACGGCCATGTTGCTTTCAGGGGTGATGTTGTTGCGCCACATCCAAGAATTTAAAGCCGCAGATGCCATTGAAAACGCGCTTTTCACAACCCTTGAGCAAAAAGTGTTTACACGAGACGTGATGGGAGATGCAGGCTCAGTCAGCACAACAGATTTTACCCAAGCTGTTATCCGTAACCTTGGGAAAACCTCATCTTCTTGGAAAGCAAGAGACTATAAACCCCTTCGCCAAGCAACACCCCCTTCAAAAGGGTCTGAACCTAAGGCAACCAAGCAAGAACTGATTGGGTTGGATGTATTTCTTGGATCTAACCTTGAGCCTGCTGCCATCGCAAAAAGCATAGAAGCGATCTGTGCTTCAAGCCCGTTGAAGCTGCAGTTTGTAGCCAACCGCGGGGTGGTAGTCTATCCAATGCTGGGAGGGATGGCGCTGCCAGATTTAGTCGACACGTTCTGCTGTCGATTGATAAGGCGGGACGAAAAACAGGCGCTCACAGATAAAGATCTGCTGGATCTATTGGCGAATTTAAGCAAAGAACACCAGTGGGTTCATCTTGAAAAACTCTTTTTGTTTGATGGCCAGATCAGCTTCACCAAAGCCCAAGGAGAAAGTTAAGCAAAAAGGCAGCATTTCCTCCCTCCTTGGCAGATTTGCAACAGGATTCTTCACGTCGATCTGGGGGGCCTATGGACTGTGGCTAAACATGTAGAAAGAATCTGTAAACTTTCTGTTTAGCCAAGCCACGAGGATTCCTCGTGGCTCTTTTTTTATTAATTTACTTGTTTTCCAGTGAGCTCGTTTAGCTTATCCAAAAACAGCTTGTCAAAATGATAAAGCGCCTTTTTTCTGGCGTGAAGACCCCAGGAATCAGGAACAAGCTCGCTTGTTTTTTCTAAATTTTCATTCAAAATAGGCCCCATGGAAACGCTTAAACCAGGAATGGTATAAGTTGCATGATAAACAAGAAAATCGCCTGCTTTAGAATTCTTTATAGATTTTTTCAGCTGCCCAAAAAAACGTTCGGTTTTGCAATCAAGAATTTCTTCTGTTTCTAGCATAAAAGGAGTGCTTTTTGTGACATGAATTTCGTTTGCAGTAAGGCTCACGTTTCCTCCCTTTAATTCCTTCAGAAGAAGGTTAGATACAGATTCATTTAAACTAATTTTGAGAGGGCTTGCCTCCAAAAAACTACCCCTGTGATCTAATTCATCATTACTATATGAAATAAAAGTAAGTAGTCTGGGGTGAACGGGGCTATCTAAAACGACACGGGAAAAATCGTCTGGTGACAACCCTGCCAGAGGCTGGTTATTGATGAAAATTGCAGAGCCTGAAATACGAACAGCTTCTACTGTTTTTTCAGAAATATCTGGATAAAAAACAAATTTTTCAAGGGTTTTAGGCGTTGCTAGGTTAAGGAGAGCTTCAAGAAAGCGGTAAAAAAAGGTGATCCTATCTTTGTCTTCTCCTTCGGGCATAAGCTCTAGGCACTGTTTGAGGACAAAAAGTGTAAGATTTCCATCGCTATCGTTTACGTCTATGGTTTCTCCATCCTTAGGTCGTCTCAAATCATAAGAAGTGCCCACAGGGAGATGATGCCCGTGGAATACGTTCCAAAGTGTTCTAGAATTGCTAGATTTAATTTTCTTTGAGCCATAATATTCCACGACAGTATCTTTAGCAAAAACACCTCCATCAAAGGTAGAGCCTATAGCTTGAACCTGAATTTTACTTATAACTTCTGTTCCATTTGTTAGCACAGGTAATCTATCTTTTATTTTCTGAGCAAATTTAATGCTTTTAACGACATATTGCCTCCTCCTATAGGGAGCTTCATCGTCGTTGGCCATGACTTGAAAAGAGGTGGATAGCAAAAGCGTGAATGCTAAAAATTTATATTTCATCATATTAACTTCCTTTAATGAACAACAGTAAAATTAATCTGAAAAAAAGTAAAATAATTTTAGACAAAAATCTATGATTTTTTAAAATAGACTTCTTCGGAAACTATCATTTTGCTAACTCCAGATTGTAAATTCCTGAGATTAGATTGAACCTGAGAGCAAACCTTTTGCGTCTGTTTCTATATTTATCGGAGATAATCTTGAATCTTTTGAGCATTCCCAT
>JBOFKI010000069.1:0-2792 GCA_051657245.1 Alphaproteobacteria bacterium
CTTTAACAGGTGTTGTTTGGTTAAATTTAGAAAACAGAGTTAATTTTAATCAGCCAGCTCACCTAATTGAAGTTGATTCCGTCGGAGAAGGCACAACCTACTGCCTAGACACCTCACAAATGAACGAATCTGGTGAGTGCCCCGTGGTGGCCTGGCCTTTGGGTGGCTATGAAGAAACACCTGTTTTGGAAATTGTTTCTGAAGATTTTGGTAAATTTTTTCTGGATAGGGTGGAAGAACAAATTGCTTTGAAAACAGAGCAAACTAGGTGATCAAGCGCCTCCTCACCTGTTTTCTGCTCTTCTTCCACACCTTTGTCCAAGCGCAGATTCCCTCCCCTTATCCTGACGTAAGTCAGGATTCAGCCCTCGGCTGTAAAAATTTCAAGCTCTTTGCAACCAAACAGTTGTCCCTTGGGGGCGCCTATCTGGCGAACAGCCCCCAAGATTTCAGCCATCATTCCAGCCACAGCGAATCGGATGGCTGGTTCAGCTCTTCTTCAGAAGACGTCAGCTATACCGCCCAAACCACCCGGCGCAACGTGTTGGTTGTCGAAGCTGCAACCCTCAGCGCGTCGCGGTTTGTGGATCGAGGGGGGGACTATGGTGGGCACGCTCACGCCACCAGCCCCAGGGCCCAGATTGAGGCCGTGATTGATACGCTGGAGCGGGTGGAAAGCTCCACAGATTCCAACCTCTTCTTCAAATCGGGAGAGAGCAGAGGAGATATCCGCCACACTCCCGTGTTCACAAAATTTAAAAACCTAACGCTTTCCACGGCCCATGCCCACCTCGACGCCCCGCCAGGCCAGGGAAAGCCCCAGGGGTTAACCCTGGTGCCTTTCAACCCGGCCTCCCTCCAGGTGCCTCAGGTTGAGGCGCTGCTTGAGGATTTTTGTGCTCTGGATTCCCGCCTGCGCGGGAATGACATGGGAAGAGGCGTGGATAACGCTGGTGTTGGAGGTTGGGAGCTCGCCCCCCTCTTTGTCATTCCCGCGCAGGCGGGAATCCATCCCGCGCCCTCTCATGCCATGCCTGCGTCTTCTTTTGTCATTCCCGCGCCTTCTCATGCCATTCCTGCGTCTTCTTTTGTCATTCCCGCGGAGGCGGGAATCCATCCCTCTCCAAAGGACCCTGCTGAGCAAGAGCTTCCACGCTCGCCCCAGCTCCACATCAACCCCGTGGGGGAAACCCACGAACAATGGGATCGCTCCACTTTCAGCCTCACCCCCGGCTTTGCAGCCGTGCTGGCCTTGGCGGTGACGATTGCCACGGGAGTTGCTGCAGGGCCGGCAGCTCAAGCCGCTAAAGCCCTTGGGTTTGGCACGGAAGGGGTGGTTTTTATGGCCGCCAAGGCTGGCGTGCAGGCCGTTGCTTCCGCAACGGTCGTGGGAACGGTGAACCATCAAGGCAATGCTGGCAGAGCGGTTGAAGATCTGGGCAAGCCCGATAGCTTACGCTCCATCGCGGCCTCCATGGTGACGGCGGGGCTTGTTGAGAATGTGACGCAGACTTTGAAGCTTCCAGATGCTCCAAAAACCTTCGGGGAGCATTTTCAAAAAGCGGCGATCAAAGCCGCAGTTTCCGTGCCGGTTGAGGCCACCCTCGGGGGCCAGACCTTTGAGAAAGCGCTGATTTCCGGGGCCACCACCTTTGCTGCCGACACCCTGGGAGGTGTTGCCTCGCAACACCTTGGCGAGGCTCGCCTGGAAGGGCTTGGTTTTTTGGAGCACAAGCTGGCCCATGGCCTGGTCGGCGCTGCAACCGGCGCGATTTTGAATTTAGATGATCCAGGACGCGGCGCAGCAGCAGGTGCCCTTGGCCAGGCCATGGCAGAAACTTTGGCAGAATGGCAGCTTGGAGTTCCGGAAATGCTGGCCAAGAAAGGCAGCCTGAAGCCTTCGGATGTGCCCAGCGATGGGCAAATCCAACAAGCCCATGACCTTTCAAAACTGAGCGCTGCTGCAATGGCTTTGGTTCTTAGGCAAGACGTGGGCACGGCCATCCACACGGCGGACACCGCCTTGGAGAACAATTCAAAGGGCGTTCTTGCAGAGCTGAAGCGGGCGGGGTGGTCTACCTTGGTGCAGACAAGCCCATTTGCCAAAGAAGTTGATGAAGACCTAACCCATGCCCTGGAAAAAGCCCACGAACAGGGTTTTTCTGCTTTGACGGCTTACGAAAAAGGCCTATTTTGCGCCTTTGTATCGGGAGAGGCGTTGTGCTTGATGAGCGACGCGACCATGGCCATGGTGGACGAACACATCACCCAAGGAAAGCTTGGGGAGGCTGAAGCGATTGTTGCATCATTTGCGAGGGAAGTGGCCACTTTGGCCGAAAAAAACACCCTTGAGCTTGGGTTTAGCGAAGATGCCGCCAAGGCAGCTGGGCTTTTTGTGGCCAATATCGCAAAAAACCTGCAACATGCACGGCCTGGGGCGAAGGGGGCTGCAAAAAAAATAGCAGAGCCAGAGCCGAAATTTAGCAAATTAACGGGCCCGATTAAGGGTTCTCGGGTGGAGAAAGAGCTCCATCCAAGGGTTCGCCTCATCAATAACCAAAAGCCGAAAAATTATGAATATGCCGGAAAAACCTACCCATTAGAAAAATTGCCTGAAGAGTTGCGCCAAAAATATCCCCATAGCGTGCCCTTCACCGGGACTGGACATCCTGATTTTTCACGATATGCTGTGAAAAAAGTGGAGATTACATTTAGTGGAGACACACAAAAAGATATGAGGATAGCTAACAAAATAGCTAATTATACTAGTACACCTGAAGGCTATACTTGGC
>JBOFKI010000070.1:0-19809 GCA_051657245.1 Alphaproteobacteria bacterium
ACGCCTTGAATGCCCTGCTGTGTGCTGTGGGGCGCAATTTAAGGATGATCTTGAGAAAGATTTTATTCTTTTTGATGCTTTTAATCGCCATCGCTCTGCACCTACCCAAGCTGGATACCCGAACACTTTCGACCTCACCACGACCCTAAACCCTTTCTTCAGGGGCGACTACTTAACCTCCCTATTCGCCTGACCTCAACCCAATCGAGCGCAAAGGGGCGAGAGGCAAAGTCCATCCGGCGAAAGTTTCAAGGTGATATCAAAAAACTGTTTAAAGACGTATGTTTATAATAATTTTATGTCGCTTTGGCCTTACCCATTAGTCCCACCAACGATAAGAGAAGAAACAAGTAAGCTGGGTTGCCCAATACCCACCACAACGCTTTGACCAGCTTTTCCGCAGAATCCTGCGCTTGGATCAAATTTTAAATCATTTCCAACCATGCGAATTTTTTTCATGGCTTCAGGTCCGTTTCCTGTAAGGGTCAGGCCTTTAATAGGTTGTCCCAATTTCCCGTTTTCGATTTTATAGGCCTCTGCTGCTGAAAACACAAAATTTCCTGAAACAATATCCACCTGCCCGCTGTGAAAGTCCACCGCATAGATGCCGTTTTTAACCTCTCGAAACATGTCTTCAAGGCAACTTTTTCCCGCTAACATATAGGTGTTCGTCATGCGAGGCATGGGCATGTGGGCATAGCTCTGGCGCCTCCCATTCCCTGTAGAAGCTTTGCCCATCAAACGTCCGCTCAAGCGGTCACATAGATGACCAACCATCATGCCATCTTCGATAAGGGTGGTTGGTTGGGTGGGGGTTCCTTCATCATCAAAACTCAGCGTACCAGGGGCTTGCTGTCCTTGCCAAATGAGGCTTCCATCATCAATAACCGTCACACCTTTGGCTGCAACCTGTTTGCCCATTTGATCGGAAAAAATGGAGTGACCTTTCCGGTTAAAATCAGCCTCAAACCCGTGCCCCACCGCTTCATGAAGGAGGACTCCCGGCGTTCCACAACCCAATACAACAGGCATTTCTCCGGCAGGAGCTGAAACCGCTTCTAGAGACAATAAGGCGCGCCGCAAGGCTTCTTGAACATACCCTTGCCAAGTTTCTTTTTCTAAAAAATGTTCTAAAGCATAATTGCCCCCAACCCGCAGCGTTCCTTTTTCTTTGCGTCCCCCCTTGGAAACAACGACACTTAAAGTCAATAAACCCAAGGAGCGCAAATCAAAGCGTTGCTGCGCTTCCAGACGCGCCAAACAGATCCATTGCCACCCATGGGAAAGCCCTAGGGTGACTTGGGTTACCAGGGGCGAGAGTTGCCTTGCATAGGCATCCATCTCTTGGAGTAAGCCCACCCTAGCTTCAAAAGCTTCCTGGCCTGCTTGCCCCTGTTTTTGAGCCTCTGGAGGAAGGGATGTTCCTATAAAGCGTTGAAGGGGTGGAAGCGCAAGGCTAGAAGATGTTTGCTCCCCTTTTTTGAAGGCGAGGGTTTGGGCTGCACGATTCATAGCATCTTCAGAGACTTCAGAACTATGGGCGTAAAATGTGGCTTCATCGTGAATTGAACGCAAGCCAAATCCCTGGGAAGCTTGGGAAGAAACGTCTTTCACTTTGCCATCATCCAAAAGCAGGCTTTGGGATTGGCGTTTTTCCAAAAAAAACTCTCCGTCATCCGCGCCCTGCATGGCTTGCTTGAGGGATTGTTCAATTTTTTCAAAGGACAGGAGGGGGAACCAACCTTGGGCGTAGGACCTCAGGGTATCTTGGCGCCCAGAGGCTTCAACCTCAACAACAGGGTTTTGCTGCATCTTCTCTATTTCCTTTCTTTTTGCAACTCACCCCCATCCTTTTTAA
The DNA here is from genome assembly GCA_051657245.1 of Alphaproteobacteria bacterium. Taxonomy (GTDB): domain Bacteria; phylum Pseudomonadota; class Alphaproteobacteria; order Holosporales; family JBOFFI01; genus JBOFFI01. The sequence goes on from JBOFKI010000070.1 coordinate 1,859, forward strand.
GTTTGGTGAGTTAGATATGGGAGATATCTTTCTCTTTTACCGCTAAAATTTGGTCAATCTTCCCGATAAACTCATCTGTCAAGGTCTGGATTTCATCTGAAACCCGCCGGATTTGGTCTTCCGAGAGGATCTTATCTTTTTCCATTTTCTTAAGCTGATCCATGCCGTCCCGTCGAACACCTCGCACTGCTATCCGCGCATTTTCAGCATATTTACCCGCAAGCTTAACTAATTCTTGACGCCGATCTTGGGTTAGCTCAGGCAACGGCACACGAACGAGATTACCATCTGCAGACGGGTTTACGCCCAAATTTGCATCTCGGATTGCTTTTTCCACCGCTTTCACGAGGTTGCTGTCCCACACTTGAACAGTCAGCAAGCGGGGTTCTGGAACGTTTATATTGCCTACTTGTTGAAGCGGGGTAGACGAACCATAGGCCTCCACCATAATGGGGTCAAGAAAATTGGGGGAAGCACGGCCTGTGCGCAACCCTCCTAATTCTTTAGCGAATACGTCATAGGCGCTTGTCATGCGCTTTCTTAAATCTGTTTTTAATGCTTCGTGCACCCTGAAACTCCTTTTAAATTTATGAAACCCAGCTAAAGCGGGCCTTCCCTTCCCAAAGATTTTGCAAAGCATGTTCTGATTGTAAAGAAAAAACAGCTAAGGGCAACTGATTTTCTTGGGCCAGGGTAATGGCTGTCAAATCCATCACCTGCAGCTTCTGGGCTAGGATATCCTGGTAAGAGAGAGAGGGATAAAAAACAGCAGCTGCCTCTTGTTGAGGATCAGCGCTATAAATGCCGTCTACTTGGGTTCCCTTGAGAAGCACGTCACACTCGGTTTCAATGGCTCTCAAAGCTGCGCCTGTGTCCGTTGTAAAATAAGGGTTTCCTGTCCCGCCAGCAAAAATGACAACCTGCTTTTGGGCCAATAAACGGAGAGCTTTTGGAATGCAAACCGGCTCCACTACGGAAGGGATCTCCAAAGCGGACATCAGGGTAACACAAACCCCTGCCGCTTCAAAAATATCCCGTAAAGCAAGACCATTCAAAACGGTCGCCACCATGCCCATATGGTCAGCTGTCGTTCGCCGGATGCTATCTTCAGCTGTTCTCCCACGGAAGAAATTTCCGCCTCCTACCACTAGGCAAACCTCAAGCCCCTTATCCTGCAAGAATCTTATCTGCCCTCCAAGGCCTTGAAGGGTCTTTTCATCAAGACCCGAGGCTTTCCCGCCTGCGAGGGCTTCGCCCGAAAGTTTTAATAAAACCCGGGCACCTGGCTTGATAAGCGACGAAAACAAGGGACCTTCCGTTTGCATCCAAAAGCTCTCCCGCTTTGTTATTTAAGCTGGGCTTGCACTTCTTCAGCAAAATTAGACTCAGCTTTTTCAAGCCCTTCCCCAAGGTTGAAGCGATGAAAGCCTGTCAGGGTTACGGGATGCCCGAAAGTCTTAGAAGCTTCCTCTAACACCTGGGTAATCTTCCGCTTACCATCCACCACAAAAATCTGCTCTTCCAGCACGACTTCCTCGTAATATTTACGGATACGCCCTTCTACCATCTTCTCTATGACGTCCGCAGGCCTTCCTGTGGACTGGGCTTGTTCCATCAATACATCCCGCTCACGCTGAAGGGAAGCCGCATCCACCTCGGCAATTTTAAGGAACGTTGGGCTTGCAGCGGCCACGTGCATAGCAATCTGACGCGCAAGGGATTCCAATTGATCTTTAGGTGCTTCAGAGGTAAGGGCCACCAAAACGCCTATCCTCCCCAAAATATTGGGAACCGTTGCAGCATGGACGTAAGAAACCACAACACCCTTGTCAACCGAAAGGGTCGCCAACCGGCGCAGGGTCATGTTCTCGCCGATGGTGGCAATCAAGTGCGTTAAAGCGTCTTGTACCGAGCCACCTGAGGCAGAAAGCGTTTGGGTAGGGAGTTTTTCAAGGCTATCAATCCGATTTTTAAGGGCAACCGAGGCAAGCTCCTGCACAAAATTTTGGAAAAGCTCATTCCGGCTTACAAAATCTGTTTCCGCATTCACTTCTAAAACCACCCCGAAAGACCCTTCCGTGAGTGCCGCCACAAGCCCCTCCGTTGCCACCCGATCTGCTTTTTTTGCAGCCATAGCCAAGCCTTTTTTGCGCAACCAATCGACGGCTTGTTCCAAGTCACCAGCTGCTTCTGTGAGGGCTTTTTTACAATCCATCATGCCCGCGCCTGTTTTTTCACGCAGAGACTTAATCAACTCCATCGAAATTTCTGACATAACTCTGTTTCTCTTCCTTTTAAATATCACTGTTGAGGTCGCAATGGTTACGCAATCTCTCCACTAAGCAGGCTCAGCAGGAGAAACAGCTGTTGCTTCTTCCCCAATCAATTCTTTAGTAAGCCCTTCATCCTTGGACAATACAGCTGCAATAGCATCAGCAGCCACAGAAGATTCCGTTGCTGCATTGACATCAATGCCCGCCGTCCGCATCTCTTTTTGAAGGCCTTCCAAAACGGCACCAGCTACCAACGTGCAATACAATTCGATAGCGCGCGAAGCATCATCGTTGCCGGGGATGGGAAAATCAATGCCATCGGGGTCTGAGTTTGTATCGACAATGGCAATCACAGGTATGTTAAGCTTGCGAGCCTCTTTAATGGCAATTGCCTCTTTATTCGTGTCAATAACAAACAAGAGATCGGGCATTCCCCCCATGTCCTTGATACCGCCTAAAGAAAGTTCAAGCTTTTGGTAAACACGCATGAAAGAAAGTTGTTCTTTTTTGGTATAGGCCTTCACTTCACCTTTGTTGATTTTTTCTTGAAGCTCTTTAAGGCGCTTAATAGAGCGTAACACGGTTTTCCAATTTGTGAGAGTGCCCCCTAACCAACGGTGATTGATATAATATTGGCCGCACTTCAATGCTGCTTCTTTAATCTTTTCACTCGCTTGGCGCTTTGTCCCTACAAACAAAACCCGCCCTCCTTTGGAGACTGCCTCTTGAGCGGCGTGAAGGGATCTTCCCAACAGGTTATAGGTTTTCTTAGGGTGGATGATATGAATGCCACCTCGCTTACTGTGGATAAAGGGTTTCATCTTAGGGTTCAGACGACGGGCCGTATGACCAAAGTGAACCCCAGCTTCCAACAACTCCTCTATTTTAAAATTATAAACAGACATTGGGTAATTATGCTTCCTTTTTTTTCCAGTTAAAACCGCCGCAACCATAAGAAGCCTTTCTTTTTAAAAGCCACTAGAAAAAAGGCTGCGTGAGACATTAAGATCCACAAATCATGAATCCTTACCCTCCACTTATAGCGAACCCTTTCTGCTTGCGCAAGAGCCAAGTGCCAGCTGTACAGGTTCATAACATATGAGGCTGTGCGTCTTCCAGGAGAATTGGCAAATCGTCTGGAGTCTATTTTAAAACGCAACTTGCCAACAGTTACGTTAGTTTCCACCAGCCTTAACACCGATATTTTTTCCGCCTGGGTCATCCAAGTAATTTTGCCAAAATAGCATGTCTCGTGCGTCGTGGTTCTCGATAACGCTGCGTTTCACAAAGGAACAGCCATGCAAATGCCACACAAGAGGCCGGGCAGCACCTTGCTTGACTTAGCATTTTACTCCCCGGTTTCAGCAAAATTGCCTCCCAATGGGCGAGAGGCTGACGCCATTCGACAGAAATTCAAAGACCATTAATCAACTTTCCCTAAAAATATGATAGAGGACCATTCGATAAGGGGTTAATTATAAAACGCGGTTCCAGCTTATACGAAATCTATCACCGCTGACACACGCCTAGCTCTATATCAGTCTGTAAAAAATATATCTCTTTTAGATAAAAATCAAAGTCTATCAAACTGCTACAGGATTCGTTTTTCATTCACTCATTCTTTATTTAACTTACATTCACTTTAGTTTTAGTTGTTTTTATTTGTAGAAAATAAAGGAATAAATGATGTCAAAAAAAATAATATCTTCTTTGCTTATTGCAAGTTGTTGCCTCAATAGTCTGCCAGTTTATGCAGGTAAGGAGGGAAATCCTTTTCGAGCTGAGCAAAAGCGAGAGAGAGAAATCCAATCAAATAAAGCCCGTTTTTCAGAAAAGCAAGAAAAGGAGTTTTTAAACCAAAGGCGCTCCAGTGTTTCTTGGCTTATAGACCCTGTGGCGTTCCTGCGGGGAATTATCCTCGTCTCTTTTTGGGGAGCAAGTACAGCAGCTCCACAGAATAGGTCTTGTGATGCACACATGGGTTCTATCAATTTTTCTGATTCTCTCAAGGTCCGTGTAGATTCGAGACAAAACATACAAGGTGATTTCGGATCTTTAGGTCTACCTTCAGGTTGTCTTTATGATTTATCTCAGAACATAACTTCACTTAAAGGCTTGGAAAATGAGTTCAAAGATAAAGCAATGCAAAAAGCTTTTGACTGTATTGAAAGAAAGAACCTCACCATCTCTGAAAGGAAGAGTCTGATTTCTCCTACAGGAAAAATTTATTCTTTTTTTACGCTAGAACCCCATCTGAAGTTTAATCCTGTCGACCGAACTTTTAACTCTCATTTCGGTAGGACATATTTTGATGCCGAAGAATATAAAAATCTTGCAAAACGAAATTTTGGAGTATTTGGGATCTATAATCAAAATTTTACAAGCTTTTACCTTCAATCCACAAATGCTAGCGCTCTCCTCCAAAGGATTGATGGAAACGCCCTTGGACAGACCCAGGATCTAGGTATGATGGTCATGAGGGGGGACTGTTTTCTTAAAAATACCTCTTTAGCATCAGATGTTTCTTCCTCGCCTGAGTGTTTAAATTCAGATGTTACAAAAATGACTGGAATTGGGATTGGTGGAATTGCTGTAGGTGCTATAGCAACGGCTCTTTTAGTCAAAGCGTGCGGAAAGAAGGCTCCTCAATCGCCAAAATTGAGTTGTAAATTTGAAAATGGCGCTTCTCCTAAGGTGAAAATTCTAATTTCAGATCCTACCCCTGCACCCGTGCCTGATAAGTGGAGCTGCGTTTTGAGTGAAAGGCAAAAAGGAATTTCTCATGCTCGTTTAATCGAAAGTTCAAGTTCCGAAGGCTCTGATTATGATTCGGGTCTCTCAGGGACAATACTTTCTGGAAATTCTGATCATGACCAAGCTTACGTAGAGATGAACCCTGCGATACCGAAGAATCCAATTTATGAAGAAATAAAACCGGTAGTTTATGACACTCCCAAAAGCCCATCAGTTCCAATTAGGAAAGAACATGCGAACGTCACACCAGAGGAGATCCCTCTCTACTCTGTAGTGGGGAAAGCTCCGCCCTCTACAACACCCTAAACAGAACGTTTTTGTTCGCTGATTTTTTCATAAAGACGAAGCGTTTCGTTACAAAAATGGTCTTGGGAAAAGTGGGTCAAAATTCTTTTTTTGGCCTGCTTTCCTAGGGTTTTATAAGCGCTTTTGTTTAGAGTTAACACTTTTTCAAGGGCGCTTGAGAGGCTTTCAACCTGGCCAGCCTGGCACAAAAAACCTGTTTCTTCAGGAATGACAATCTCTTTTGAGGCGCCATGGTCTGCAGCAATCACCGGGCGCTCCATGGCTCCAGCCTCTGCTATAACGCGGCCAAAGCCCTCCGGCTCGGTCGAGGCGGAAACTACGGCGTAGGCGAGCTTATACAGCGTTGGCAGGTCATCTGTATGAGGCAACAACCTCAATTTTTCAAAAAGCCCCAGCTGAGAAGCCTTCTGTTTAAGCTCTTTCACATAAGCGTCACGTCCTTGAGGATTTCCAGCAAAAACCAATACTACATCTGGGAAATGTTGGTGCAATGCTGCAAAAGCCTCTAAGAGAAGAGATTGTCCCTTCCAGCGCGTTAAGCGACCCGGCAGCAATATCAGTTTTGTGTGCTCTGAAAGGTTGAGGGATGTCCGCAAAGCCGCTTCTTTTTCTGGTGAAACTTTATCTAAATTAAAAAAAGCCGTATCGACGCCCCTGGGGATGATCTGAATTTTAGATCCATCAAACCAATCCAGGTGCTGATATTCCTTATGAATATGTTCTTTTACAAAGGAGGAGATGGCGATCACCGCATCTCCCCGTGCCATGACAGAGTTATAATAACGCTTCAAAGCGGAAGATGCTGAATAGGGTGCGTGATAGGTAGTTACAAAAGGAATATCAAGGGCGCGTGCCGCAATGTAAGTGCTCCAGGCTGGTGCTCTTGAGCGGGCGTGAACGATGTTGATTTTAAAATCATACAAGACGCGTTGAATTTTTCCTATATTTTGAATTATCTTAAGGGGATTCTTCTTTTGCACAGGAAGTTCAATATGTGTGCCCCCCTTTGATTCAAATAGGTTGACTAAATCTCCTCCCGAGGACAAAACAAGTGCTTCCCCTGTTCTCTCCAAAAGCGCTTGAGAAATATCAAGGGTGCCACGCTCCACGCCTCCAGACGCCTGGAAAGAAGGAATAACCTGCAAAATTCTCGGAAAATACCCCGAACCCATAAAAAACCTTTCCTGAATTTCGTACCCACTTTTTATATTACTGCAAGGGTCTCTTATACTTTTTAGCGATTTTCACATTCCAATCCACGTTTGTCAAAACGAATTTTGTTAGAACCTACCCCAAAAATTTTAGATAGTTTAAAAATGTCCAATCCTAAGTTGTGGTGGCATAGTTTAGTATTAACCTTTTTAGGCTCTGATGGTCAGATTTTCATCGTGAAATTTTATCAGCCACGCAAGGGGCTTAAAAAAACAGAATGATTTTGCTTTGCTTGTCCGTTCGCCTGGACGCTTCTGCAGCAAAATTAAAATATCTTCACCATATCACCTGCTGCCATCTTTTAAGGGATTCTGTGGAAATTGGGTTTGGAAGGGGTGGGAAATGCCAAAAAGACACTTGAATTTTATCTCTAATGGATGAATTGTTGTAGATGTTGGTCCTGTTTTATTTTTGTTTCTTTGCGATTTTGAGCAAGTATAGTTTAAAGTTTAAATAATTCGATAATCAAAAATTTCCTAAAAAACAATTCTATATTTTTTTCTACTGTGATTTTATTGAAAAATTAAGGATCATAGGAGAAAGATTCTAGAATAAGAAGCGCTTTTGTAAAGTATTTATTTAACCATTGGTGCTACACAAGGGTCTAAGAGGCCTTTTTGGACGGAGACAAAAACTATGATCGACAAGAAAACTATTACACGGACAGATTTTCATGAGCTGTTTGCGAAACAGCTTTTTATTCCCCAGAGCAAAGCGGTTTCCCTTACAGAGATCATTCTTGAGGAGGTTTACCAATCCCTCTCCTTGCATAGCACGTTGAAAGTTTCTTCTTTCGGGACGTTTTTGGTGCACCAAAAGTCTCCGCGTGTTGGTCGCAACCCTAAAACGGGTGAGGAAGCTGTGATCTCTGCGAGAAAAAGTCTCAGTTTTCGACCGTCTCAGCTGCTTCGAGACAAAGTGAATCGGCGACGGCGTCATTTTTCTTGATAGTTAGGCTAGTCTTCTCCATAAATTATGAGCGATGCTGCGGTAAATCTCTAAGATGTGTGCTTTGGGGCGCTCTTTGAAGATAGGTTCTCCTTCGTCGCAGGCTTGACGGATCTCCTGCGATAGGGGAATCTCTCCTAGGAAAGGAACTCCTTGTTGGGAGGCTTCTGCTTTTGCCCCGTGATGGTGAAAAATGTGGGAGGTGGTTCCGCAAGAGGGGCAGGCAAAATAGCTCATGTTTTCGATGAGTCCTAAAATAGGCACTCTCACTTTTCTGAACATTTCAATGGCTCGGCGCACGTCAAGCAACGCAAGATCTTGGGGAGTGGAAACCATGACTGCCCCCGTTAAAGGTGCAATTTGAGAGAGGCTGAGGGCCACGTCACCTGTTCCTGGTGGCATATCCAGCAACAAAAGGTCTAACGTCCCCCAATTGACTTGGTGGAGCATTTGTTGAACAGCACTGTGAACCATGGGGCCTCGCCAGATGGCGGCTTTTTCTGGAGGCATTAAAAACCCCATGGACATACATTTTATCCCATGTGCTTCAAGGGGTTCCATCGTTTTGCCATCTAATGAAATCGGTTTTTCAGATCGTCTTACTAGGTGTGGAAGAGAAGGACCATAGATGTCAAGGTCTAGCAAGCCCACCTTCAAGGATAGGTCTGAGAGGGCCAAGGCAAGATTAAGGGCAGTGGTCGATTTACCTACACCTCCTTTGCCAGAGGCTATTGCAATCAAGTGAGAGATGCCAGGAATGGGCCTAGGCGCGTTTTGAGATGCGGCATGAGGCTTAGGGGCATGGGATGTTATAACAACCTGCACGGTCTTAACGTTGGGAAGTTTTTTAAGGGTCAGCTCTATCTCAGTTTCAAGGAATTTAGCATTCTTGGCATGTTCCGTGGGCATTTCCAGCAACAGCTTTACCTTCTCCCCCTCTTGATCTAGGTGTTGAACCCATTTTAGCGTAACAATATCTTCTCGAGCCTCGGGAGGCTTGATGGTTTTTAAGGCATTCCACAGGGCGGTTTCGTGGGAAAATGAGACCATTAAATAAAAACTCCTGGTTCTGGGGCACTTTTCTTGAGAAGTGGGTTGCTGCCCCGATACATAATGGTTTATAAAAAAAAAGAGAAAAAAAAGCGATCTTAAAAAAAACGGAGATAGCATGAGTTGGAATGACGGAGACGAGGGGCCTTGGGGGGGCGGAAATTCGGGTGAAAATTCAAAAAAACCTTGGAATTCTGGTAAAAAATCTAGGCATAATCAGCCCAACTTGGAAGATATCATACGCTCTGGTCAAGAAAACTTGAAAAAAATGTTACCTCCCGGAAAAGGCATGAGCTCTGTTTTTATGGGCGCGCTCTTGGTATTGGTGGGGCTTTGGCTGAGCACGGGTATTTACCGTGTTCAACCGAGCGAGCAGGGGCTTGTGCTGCGTTTTGGGAAAATGTCGCGTATCGCGCAACCAGGGTTGAATTATCATCTTCCATCTCCCATTGAGCAAGTGGTTGTTAAAAATGTCACAGCTGTTAACCGGGTTGAAAGCGGCACGTTGCTTCAAAACCGAGAAGAAGGTGAAGAAGGCCTGATGCTGACAGGTGATGAAAACATCGTTTTGGTGAATTTCACAGTTTTATGGGTTATTAAAGACATTGAGCAATATGTGTTTAATGCAAAATCTCCGGATGAAACCGTCAAATCAGCGGCGGAAAGTGTGGTGCGGGAGATTATCGCACAAACGCCTATTTCTTCGGCTTTAACCGAGGGGCGTAGCGCTATTAATCAAAAAGCTCAGCAAACCCTTCAGTCTTTGATGGATGCTTATAAGCTGGGGATCCACATTCAAGAAGTTTTGATGGGGAGCATTGATCCGCCTTCTGCGGTGATTGATGCTTATCGAGATGTTCAACGCGCCAAAGCAGATCAAGAACGGTCTCGCAATGATGCGGAAGCTTATCGTAATTCCATTTTGCCAAAGGCCCGTGGTGAAGTGCAAAAAATTATCATGGCGGCGGATGGGTATCGTCAAAAAGTGGTTGCAGAAGCCCAGGGTAATACCTCACGCTTCCTTGCTTTGTTGACGCAATATAGTTTGGCTCCTCAGATTACATCCCAGCGTCTCTATCTGGAAACGTTAGAAGATGTGTTGAGGGAAGTTCCTAAGATTGTCATGGATCATGGAGGCGCTTCCCAAGGCGTTCTTCCCTATCTACCCCTTCCAGGCCTTGCTAAGAAAAAAGCGACGGCTTCAGATGAAAAAGCAGACTAGGAGGACGTGAACGTGTTCAACAAAAATTTAACAGCTTTGATGATTCCTCTGATAATTTTGGGCGTTTTCGCAATGGGGAGCTTTTTTGTTGTGCTCCAGACCCAGCAGGCTTTGCTATTACAATTTGGTAAGTTGGTTCGGGTTATCCAAGAGCCGGGGTTGAAACTAAAAATTCCATTTGTGCAGGAGGTACACTATTACGACAAGCGGATGCTGGATTTAGATGTATCAGCCATTGAGGCAACCCTTGGGGACCAAAAGCGCGTCATTGTAGACACGTTTATCCGTTATAGAATTCAGGATCCATCGCAATTTTACAAAACAGTTTTTAATGAAATGGGAGCACAGTCTCGCCTTACGGCTCTTGTGACGGGCACCTTGCGGAACATGTTGGGCAACACGCCCCTCACGAAATTGTTAACGGTGGAGCGCACCCAGATTATGCATCAGGTTCGAAGTCAAGTGGATGCTGCCGCCAGGAGTTTGGGAATTCAGGTGGTGGAGCTTCGGATTCGCCGGCTAGATTTGCCGAAGCAAAACAGCCAAGCTATTTTTAATCGCATGATCAGTGAGCGGCAGAAAGAGGCCCAAGAGCTCCGCGCCAAAGGGAAAGAGCTTTCGGAGACCATCCGGGCCCAAGCCGATCGTGATAAGGTGGTTTTGTTGGCGGATGCTGCCAAAAAAGCAGAAATTTTAAAGGGAGAGGGGGATGCCATCTCTTCCCAGCTTTATGCTGAGGCTTATGGAAAATCACCTGAGTTTGCGATGTTTTATCGCTCGCTCCAAGCCTATAAAGTTGCTTTTAAAGATGATACGACGACGTTTCTGCTCTCTCCCGATAATGATTTTTTGAAGTTTTTTCGAAGGCATGGTGTGGGACGCTAGTTGTTTATAAAAAGGAGTTGAACCTTACATGAAGATTGATGGAAATGCCCTTCGGCCTGGTCATTTGATCCAGCACCAGGGACGTTTATGGGTTGTGGTTAAAACCCAGCATACCCAGCCTGGCAAAGGTGGAGCTTACATGCAGGTGGTCTTGAAAGGCATCAAAGATGGCACCAAGATGGATGAGCGCTTTCGCGCAGGTGAATCTGTGGAGCGCGTGCGGCTGGATGAAGCAGTCTATCAGTTCTTGTTTGAAGAACAAGGCCTTTTAACCCTGATGGATCAGGCAACCTATGAGCAAGTTACGGTTCCTAAAGAACTTTTGGGAGAGCCAGGGGTTTTCCTCCAGGAGGGGATGCTGTTGACAGTCTCATCTTTTGATGAAGAGATCGTGAGCGTGACCCTTCCTGACACCGTGGTGATGGAGGTGGTGGAGGCTGACCCTGTTGTTAAAGGGCAAACAGCCTCTGCTTCTTACAAACCGGCTCGTCTTGAAAATGGAGCCCGGGTGATGGTTCCTCCCCATATTGGGACAGGCACCAAGATCGTTGTGAATACCCAGGACAGCACCTATGTGGAGCGGGCGAAATAGAGGCAAGGGATGTCGCAAACTTTTCATGATAAACTTGATTATATCCTGGATCGTTATCAGGAGGTGAGGGAGGCTCTTTCTAAAGAAGAGATGCCCAGCCCAGAGCTGTTTGCAAAATTATCTAAAGAGTATGCGGAGCTAACCCCTGTTGCAGAGGCGATTGTAGAGCTGAAGCGAGCCCATCAAGAACAGATCCAACTTCAGGGGCTTTTATCTGATGATTCTCTTGAAGGTGAGTTGAAAAGCCTTGCGGTTGAAGAGCTTTCAACCCTAAAGGATAAATTTCCGATCCTTGAGCACCAGCTGAAGGTGCTGTTGCTGCCGAAGGATGAGGCGGACGAAAAAAACGCAATTCTTGAAATCCGGGCGGGGACAGGAGGCGAGGAAGCTGCCCTTTTTGCAGGGAATCTGTTGCGAATGTATCAACGTTATGCAGAGCGAAAAAATTGGAAATTTGAAGTGTTAGACCACAGCACCACAGATTTAGGTGGTGTGAAGGAAGCCAATATTTTGGTTTCTGGCCAGGCGGTCTTCGCACACCTTAAGTTTGAGTCAGGGGGGCACCGCGTTCAACGCGTTCCTGAAACAGAGGGAAGCGGCCGCATCCATACCTCTGCTGCGACGGTGGCGGTGCTTCCTGAGGCTGAAGAAATCGATGTCCACCTTGAAGAAAAAGATTTGCGCATTGATGTGTTCCGTTCCAGTGGCCCTGGCGGTCAGTCTGTGAATACAACGGATAGCGCTGTTCGGATTACCCATCTTCCAACGGGTCTTGTAGTGCAACAGCAAGATGAAAAATCCCAGCATAAAAATAAGGCGAAAGCTTTAAAAATTTTACGCTCCCGCATCTATGATGCGGAGCGGATGAAAAAAGACAAAGAACGCGCTGCTTCCAGGAAAAACCAGATCGGGAGTGGGGATCGGTCAGAACGCATCCGAACCTACAATTTCCCCCAAGGGCGGGTCACAGACCACCGCATCCACCTGACGCTTTATCAGATTGAAGAAGTCTTGGATGGAGATCTAGATGCTTTTGTAGAAGCGCTTGCTTCAGAAGATCAAGCCTCTCGCTTGGCTGAGCTTTCCAGCGATGATTGAGTCTAGTGAAGCTATTTTTCCCCTAATTCCAAATTTTTTGAGAGAGAGACCATTTATCCCTCTCACAACCCAGCGGCTCACCTTACGTTTGCCTAAAGAGGCAGATGCGGACGCGTTTGTAAGCTTGTTCGGGGATGAGGAGGTGAGGCGCTATCTGAGACCTCTCCCGCGCCCTTGCCAGCTTACGGATGGTTTTAAAGATTTAACAACAGCACGGGAAGCTTATCAAACAGGGGAAGCGCTTTTTTTGGTGATTGAACACCGGGAAACGGGGCAGGCAATGGGGACCCTTGAGCTTAAAAAAAAGGGAGAGCTTGGCTATGCCCTTGGGAAGCCGTTCTGGCAGCAAGGTTATGGAAAAGAAGCGATTGCGGCTTTCGTGCAGTTTGCGTTTGCCTTATTAAACGTGCAGGAAATTCAGGCGGAGACAACACCAGAAAATGCTGCTTCCCAAAGGTTGCTCTCTGCCCTTGGGTTTGCGTGTGTCCGTGTCGGAGATAAACTCAATTTCACCCTTTCTCAGGAAATTTTTGAGAGTGCGCGTTCAGCCCTTCAGCCTTCTCAGTCTCTTGTTTTTGCTTCAGCTCTCTTTTTGATGGGACCTGACAATAGATTTTTGGTAGCGCAGATTCCACCCCACAAATCCTTCCCCGGAACTTGGGAGCTTCCCGGAGGGAAATTACACGCTGGAGAGACACCTGAAGCGGCCTTAATCCGGGAAATTGAGGAAGAATTGGGTGTTCAGATTCAATCCCATCATCTGAGGTCTTTGACGTTCACATCCTATCCGATGCCTGGAAAGCGCGTTGTCGTCTTTTTTTATCTCTGTAAAACCTGGAAGGGAGAGCCTTATGGTAAAGAAGGGCAAGCGATTGCCTGGGTTCATGCTAAAGACCTTTTGGACTACCCACCTCCAGCACCTGACCTTGCTGCGTTTCATGCCCTTGCATCCCTTGTCCCGCTTTTTTAAACAAAGGAAGGCACCGATTTCGAGCAAACCTATACTCACGGATCTAAATTTAGTTTATGAAACAAAACCAGATAGCACAGCGCTTTGAAAAATCTGTTCAAACCTATGAGCAAGCTGCAACGGTTCAGCGTGATATGGCAGATTTTTTGGTTTCAAGACTCATTCCATTTTTAAAGCGCCCTCCCCGCAGTATTTTGGACGTTGGATCAGGGACTGGGTACGTTGCTAAATCTCTTTGGGAGCATTATCCAAATGCTCATTATGTGTTGAATGATTTATCCGCCAGCATGTTGGCGAACGCTTCTGAAAAATTTCCAGCTGCTTGCGTGGAGCTTTGGGAAGGTGATGCGCAAGAGCTCTGTCTTCCTTCCACAGAGCTACTCGTTTCTAATTTTTGTTTTCAATGGTTTGAAAATTTGCCTCAGACTTTGGCTAAATTATGGAAAAATACAAAAATCATGGCTTTCACAACCCTTTCTGAAGCAACCTTTGGAGAGTGGCGAGAGATCTGTGAGTTAGAAAAAATTCCTTTTCAAGGGCGCGCTTATCCCGCTTCAAGCGCTTTAGAAACCATGTGTTTGGGGATTTTCCCCGGGCGTTGGCTGTTTTTTAAAGAAACGAAAACCCTCACCTTTCAGCATAGTTTTTCTTTCCTGCGATATCTTTGTGCGTTGGGGGCTGGGGCTAAACACGATTCTTCACCAAAGCTTTCTCCAGGGGATTTAAAAAAAATGCTGGGTTATTCTGACGCCTTTTCTGTGACTTATGAGATTTTTATGGCAATGCTTGCAAAAGAAGGGTGTTAAGATGAACCAAAAGGCCGGGGATCAACCTCCAGGCTCGCTTTTTCGAGCGGTTTGCTTGATGATGCTTGCCATTGGTGTTTATGCTTCACAAGATTTGTTGATTAAGCTTATCAGCCAAGAGGTAAGCTTGGGCCAGATCGTTTTTTTCAGATCAACCGTTTCTTTCATCCCTATTGTGCTGATGGCTTTCATCACACGCACGCCCCTCAGCCTCAAGACCCAGCAATTTTCCAAGCATTTTTTTCGAGCCATCCTCGCATTTGTGGCGTTGTTATGTTTTGTGCATGCCTTCACCCAAATGCCACTGGCCCAAGCCTATACCCTCACCTTCACAGCACCACTTTTTATGACAGCACTCAGCTGGCTTTGGCTGAAGGAACCCATTGATGTGTACCGATGGGGATGTGTATGTCTTGGGTTTATCGGAGTTTGGATTGTGGCGAATCCAGATATCCATTTTTTCACAGGGGCTTCTTTTGTAACCCTTTTGGGAGGGCTTGCCTACGCTGGGTCGCTGCTTTTTATCCGAGATTTAAACCGAACGGATAGCAGCATCACTATTTTGCTTTTTTTCACCCTGGTCAGCATGATAGCAGGGGCTATCTTAGCTTGTTTTGCCTGGAGCCCCCTTTCTTTAGAAAATTTTCAAATTCTTGTTGGGATTGGTATCCTCGGAGGTACCGCCCAATGCCTGATGACCCAAGCATTTTGTATGAGGCCTGCTTCTGTTTTAGCACCCTTTGATTATATCGCCTTGTTATGGGGTTTGGCCCTGGATTATTATCTCTTTCATTGCATGCCTACGATGTCTGGTTTGGTGGGGGCTGGCTTTATTGTAGCAGCAGGCGGGTTGATGCTTTTTCACGAGAAAAAAAAATGAGATAGGGGCCATGGGACTATTTATCACAGGTACGGGAACCGATGTGGGCAAAACAGTGGTTTCTGCATGGATTTGTCTTCATACCCAAGCAGGGTATTGGAAGCCTATTCAAACGGGGACATCCCAAGGGACAGACACTGATTTTTTGAGGAAATTGGGAGTCGCTCCTTGCTATCCTGAGCGTTACGCTTTTAAGGAAGCTTTATCGCCCCACACGGCGGCAAGGCGAGAAGGTGTGCGGATTGAGCTGGAAGAGATTATCCCCCTTCCTTTTTCAGAAACAACCGTGATTGTGGAGGGGGCTGGCGGTGTGCTGGTTCCTCTCAACGAAGACGTGCTGATGATTGACTTGATCCAGCGCCTTGGGATGCCGGTTTTGATTGTGGCGCATGCTGGGCTTGGAACCCTTAACCATACCTTGTTGACGCTGGAATCGTTGCAAAAGCGTGACATTCCCATCAAGGGGATCGTGCTCAACGGACCGTCTAACCCTGATAACAAGCAATTTTTAGAATATTATGGAAAGATAGAAGTTCTGGCAGAGCTTGAACCGTTTCATTCCCTAACCCGAGACGCGCTTTTGCGCGTGCCTTTACCAAGCTCAATCGGATGTTGCTTTTCTTGAAGTCAGGCTCAGGCTTTCCCTGCTTCTTGAAGAAACTGTTGGTAAGCTTCAAGGGTTCCTAGGTGATACCAACTTCCCTCCCATGTCACCCCATAAAGGCGTTTACGGTGTAATAGCTGGTCCCACATCAAACGGTTAGAAAAAACAACATCCGTGATGCCATCGTAGGCACGGGGATGAAGCAATTGAACGCCCCCAAAAACAAAAGGTGCTTCTGGTTTGTCTCCTCGCCAAGAAAGCCTCCCTTGAGAATTTTTGAAAAAACTTCCTGGGCCTTCATATCCAAAAGCCTTTTCTCTTGGAATCAAAAGCAGCAGCGCATCCATCGTTGTTTCATCCCACGCTTCAATCAAGGTTTCCAGGCAGGAAGGGGGATAATTTTTCCAAAAAATATCTCCATTGATCAGCAAGAACGGTTTATTTTTAAACTCTGGAAGTACGCGTTTAACACCGCCACCTGTGTCCAGCAAAACTTCTTCCCTTGAAAAAAGCAGGGTCATGTTGCGGGGATTTTGATCACAATATGCTTCTACTTCTTTTCCTAAATGAAACGTGTTGATAACGGTTTTGTTGATATTTTCCCTTTCAAGATAGCCCAACAAATGGTCTAAAAGAGGTGTCCCTAAAACGTTCAACAGAATTTTGGGTTGGGTTTCTGTTAAAGGAAGCATCCGCCGCCCATATCCAGCCGCAAGAATCATCGCTGTTTTAGGTTTTTGAAACTCAGCCTTTGGCTTGGGTTTAGATTGAGGTTTGAGGAGTTTCATGGGGATTTATTTTCTTAAAATAGGGAACGCATAGAACGTGGAACCAACTGATCAAAGCTGTAACGCAATTCATCAAACAAAGTGTGTGCCAAAGCCGTTTCTAGATATCGCAAAACCCGAGGCAGGTGGTGAAGATGTTGGGATTTTTGATCCCGGAGGGAAAGGCGCGCAAAAATGCCTAAAATTTTTGTGGCCCTTTGAGCACCAAGGAGCAAATATTCATGTTCAAAAGCTTCTCGGTCAAAAGAGGCAGGTTGAGCGCTTAAATAGTATTGTTTGCAAACTTTTGCAAGTTCTGGATCCACATCGAGGCGAGCATCCTCCAGCAATGAGACAAGATCATAGGCTGTTGGACCATAGAGAGCATCTTGAAAATCAAGCAAACCGCACTGATGCAAGCCTTCGCCTGAACAATCCATCAAATTATCTACGTGGTAGTCTTTCAACACAAGGGAGATTCTGTCTGATGTAAATGTTTCTTCAAGAGGGGAAAGCACATCTCGCCAAAGGGACAGGAAAGAGGATTTCTCTTGGGAAGAAAGGTGCTTCATGCATAAAAAAGGGTAATACCAATCGGCCCATAAGCTAACTTCTTCAAGAAGCGCAGGCAGGTCAAATAAAGCTAAATCTGTTTTTTTTGAAGATGGGGCTTCGAGGCGATGCAAATGAATCAGCACATCCACAGCACGTTTGTAAAGGGGAAGGGATTGGTGTCCTTGGCGCAGAAGTCGTTGATAGGTTTTATCCCCAAAATCTTCCAGCAAAAAAAGACCTTTTTCAAAGTCATATGCGTAAGTCTCAGGTACACGAAGATGGATACCTGCCAATCGCTTTGAGATGCTGAGAAATTTTTGGCCTATTTTTTGCTCTTCTACAGGAATGTGCATTAAAACAGCCTGTTTTATCTCATGGCTTTTTGTTTTAAGAATCAGAGGTTTTGTGAAAATGAGGCGCTCATACCAACGGGTTGAGCAATCCTGAGCTAAAAATTGCTTTTGATAGTTGCTTTCAACAATTCCTAATTTTTCCAGAAAAGCCGGAAGGTTGGGCTGAAGCTGGGACTCAGGATTTAAATAATTAACTGAACTCATGGATAAACATAATCTGCAGAAATCTTTTAACCGTACAACGCTTTCATTTTATAGAAAAAAATAAAAAATTTGTAAATTTTAAAATCAAAAAATAGCGAATAAAAACAATATCTTTTGAAAAAAAAGCTTCGAAAGGAGATTGAGCGAGAATTTGGTTTAACCTACATGTATAGTCCCAGGTTGTGATGGTGTAACATGCAAGAAATTACCCTCGAAGGAGGACTTATGGGACAGATATTACACGGATGCGCCAAAACGACTGAGGCAGTGCGTAGGGCAATCAAACATAGTCAAGAAAGTTTGAAAAAACTTGCTCAAAAATATGCCATTAACCCAAAAACGGTTGCGAAGTGGAAGAAGCGAGAAACAGCGAAAGATATTCCGATGGGGTCAAAAAACCCGCATTCCACAACGGTTTACCTTGGAGGAGGAAGCCGCATGCGTAGCGTTTCGCAAGCATACGTTATTGCCC
>JBOFKI010000071.1:0-5638 GCA_051657245.1 Alphaproteobacteria bacterium
AGTGGGGCTCTAAAAGGCTCCATACGTGATCAGAAATATCGTGACGTCGATGAGAAGCTGTCATAAAAAAATCCTTTTTTTGATTGATTCTACATATCATCCTAACATAAAAAAAATCTTTTGACGACACTATCTAGAAGACAACAACACCTTCGCGGAAGTAAAAAAATTACGAAACATCGCTCCTCGTGCCTGATGCAAAGGTAAGGCTTGTTTTTGTCTGTCAACTCCGGTTGTAAATTTATGGCGCTTGCTTTTTGTTTCAACATTTTTTGATCAGCGCCGTACAGGCTGCGCTAATCTCGAAACACATTTTTTTGACTTTTTTCCATCTCACCTACCTTGAAGCATCAAATCTGTTTCTAGTAGGGTTTATGCTAAATCTAGCTTCTCTTTTTCTATCAGATATGTTCTAAAAAAACCATTTCATGTTTTATTTCAAAAGGAAAGAGAGAATTTTAAAAATAAAAAATTGAAAATAAAGAAAAATTTTATTAAAATAAAAAATAATTAATCAAAATAAATAAATTATGAAAGATTTTTTGTCATGTCGAATAATTTTAAATTTATTTTATTTATGTATTTTTTTTTATCCTTTTTTGGTTACGCTACGGGATTGGAAATCTCTGAAGAAGCAGCCTTTATTCAGATCAGTATAAAGCGGAATACATCTCATGAACCTGTTCGCCAAAGGCCTGCTAATGCAAGAAATGATGCTGTTTTTTTTGTAGACGTTTTCAATGGGCTTAATTCGCTAGGAAGCGTTACATCAACTGTTGCCCCTGAGGCTATTTCAATTTTTACTTCCCCTGTTAAAAAACAAAAAAAATTAAGCAACAATGTTTTTATTGCTTGGAGAGGTTCTGGAAAATATTTAAATATCTTCTCTGGAAAAATTATTCCTTCGTCCTTTTTTTTTGACGGTTCACCTGGGGCATTTTCTTGCAAATTTGATTTAGTATTAACAAATTTCTCTTCTCAAGGAGATGATATTTTTGAAAAAGATGTCTCTTCTTTTTTTCTAAGAAAAATAAGTTGCTTTTTGAAATCCCACCCTGTTTTAAAAATATCAGCAGATAAGTTTAGCAATCCTGAAGTTGATCTGTCATTTTGTTTATTTAAAGAGGCACGCAACATTATGCTTCTTGAACCTGAAGTAATTCAGGATATTGCGTACGCAGCACTTGATCCATGGGGTGGATTTTATGTACTTTATTATTTTGCTCTGGGCTGTGAGTCTTTTTTTAAACCTTTGGCCTTTCCTTCCTTCTTCACGGTTATTGATTCGAAAGAGGAAATGATTGTGATAGAAAATGAAACAAAAAAAACTTTTGTAGACACGGGTTCTAACATTCCTTATCAACAAAATAGCAACCACCCTCCTGACGGTTTTCATTTTTTGTCACTTCCAGTGATATCAGAAAAAAAATCTGCTCCTCCCTCCCTGAAACCCGTATTTTTTCTTGCTTCTTGTCAAACGATAAAGGAACCATTAAAAATGAAAAAAATTGTGTCAAAGAAAAATAAGTCTTTTCTTACCACTTCTCTTTCAGAAGAAACGACGTTTATTGAGGAGTTGTCCGTTATAGAAGGAGCGACAAAGCAAGAAAATAAACGAGCAAAACCTTTATTTTCTCTGTTACATCAACAACACCAAGGTTGGTCTGGAAAAACCCAAGAGCACTCCTCGGGGGGGAAAAAAAGAGCAAATCCTCTTAATATATTTTTGAATCTATTTAAAGGTTTTTTTGAAACGGTTTGGGGACGTTTGATTGTACAGCTTGGACTAACTTGAACACGATTTATAGTGCTCAACCAAGTTCGAATTTACCCATATGAGAATATATAAAAAATCCTCGAGCTTATGTTTTTCCCCATGTTTGTTAATGGAAGCACAAAAAAAGATTTTTTTTGACTTTAGGTTTTTTTTATCTTAGTTTTTAAAGGATAATTCCATCATTTGATAAAAAAAATTAACTATGATCCAAGATATAAAAAATGCCTCTCGACGAAAAATTCTATTTTTTTCCCTTGGGTTGCTGGTGGGGCTTTGTTCCGTTTCCTATGGTTTGTATTACGCTCTATTTGGATCTGGCTACATTTCCACTGATAATGCTTATGTAGGGTCTGAAGTTGTCCACATCACACCTTCCCTAACAGGCACAATTCAAAAAATTAATTATAAGGATACAGACTGGGTGAAAGAAGGCGATCCCCTCATTGTGATGGACCCGCTTGATTTTCAATTAGCTTTGGCAAGTGCACAAGCAGATCTAGCAAAAGCTCAAGTAGATTTTGAGGGAGCAAAGGATGATTATGAACGTCGCCTCGCCCTACAAAAATCAAAATCCGTCTCTGAAGAGGACGTTAGGACGACACGAAACGCTTTTAAAATTTCCCAGGCTCTCCTTAAAAAGGCTGAAATCGCTGCCCAGAAGGCCAAGGTTGAGCTGGCACGCACCACCCTCACCGCTCCTGTGCAAGGGATTATTGCGAAACGCCAGGCTCAACTGGGCCAGCGGGTACAAGCAGGCACGCCTTTAATGGCAATCGTTCCCATAGATCAAGTTTACGTGAATGCTAATTTTAAAGAAAGCCAGATGCGGGACATTCAAAGAGGCCAGAGCGTTGAACTGACCGCTGATATCTATGGCAGCTCGGTGGTTTTTCATGGAACCGTCGCGGGCATTTCTGGGGGAACAGGATCTGCGTTCGCTTTAATTCCAGCTCAAAACGCAACGGGGAATTGGGTGAAGGTTGTTCAACGCCTCCCAGTTCGTATAGCGCTTAACCCCGAAGAGTTGAAACAACATCCGTTACAAATGGGACTTTCCATGAAAGTAACAGTTCATATTTCAAAAAATCAATGAAAAATTCAGAAGCCCACCCCCTTCAGGGACGCCAATTAATTGTGAGTGCCCTGCTTTTGGCACTTGCAAATTTTATCGTTGTTCTGGATATGACCATCGCGAACGTGTCTATTCCTCATATTGCTGGAGGGCTCGCTATTTCCTTCAATGAAGGAACCTATGTTATC
Organism: Alphaproteobacteria bacterium; assembly: GCA_051657245.1. Classification (GTDB taxonomy): domain Bacteria; phylum Pseudomonadota; class Alphaproteobacteria; order Holosporales; family JBOFFI01; genus JBOFFI01. The sequence goes on from JBOFKI010000071.1 coordinate 3,038, forward strand.
TCTTCCTATGCTGTAGCAGAAGCCTTGACGGTCCCTTTAACGGGATGGCTCGCCAACCGGTTTGGGATGTTGCGGGTTTTTACAGTTTGCATGCTTCTGTTTGGAGTCTGTTCTTTTTTGTGTGGCTTGTCTCAAAATTTGGGGATGCTTTTAACGGGAAGAATTTTTCAAGGGCTCGCAGGAGGCCCTCTGATGCCCCTGTCCCAGACCTTACTAATGCGAATTTTCCCAAAAGAAAAGCAAGGAGCCGCATTGGGTTTGTGGGGTATGACGACGCTGGTTGCACCGATCCTTGGGCCAATCGCTGGCGGATATATCTGTGATAATTGGGGATGGGCTTTCATTTTTTTCATCAATATTCCCATTGCCCTTGTGTGTAGCTTCATCATCCTTCGGCTGATGCGTCAGTTTGAAACCCCCACCCGTGCTGATAAAATTGATTATGTGGGCCTTGGGTTGATGGTGATATGCGTGACGTGTGTCCAGCTGATGCTAGATGAAGGAAAAAAATATGACTGGTTTGAGTCGATTGAAATATGGACGCTTTTGATTTTTGCACTTATCAGCTTCGTCTGTTTCATGATTTGGGAATTAACCCAAGAGCATCCTATTATTGACCTGCGTATTTTCCGACATCGTGGCTATGCCGCGAGTGTATTTGCAACCAGCCTTGCTTTTGCGGCTTTTTTCGGCTCAGTGGTTTTAACCCCCCTTTGGTTACAGGGAACGATGGGCTACACGGCCACAGCGTCTGGGATCACGGTAGCGGCTATGGGGATTTTAGCCGTCTTCGCCGCACCCTTCGCGGGCCAATTTTCCCAAACATATGACCCTCGAATGTTGGCATTCTTAGGCGTTACATGGCTGGGGGTCATCACATTTTTAAGATCTTTCAGCACGACAGAGATGAACCAATTTCAGATTATGTTACCCTTGCTTGCCCAAGGCATCGGGATTCCTTTTTTCTTTATTCCTCTAACCTCTCTAGCCCTTGCGTCTGTTGAACCGAGGGAAATCGCTTCCGCCGCAGGGCTTATGAATTTTATCCGAACACTCTCAGGGGCGGCAGCGACTTCTGTTGTCATCACCGTGTGGGAAAATCAAACAGCCGTTTATCGAACGGACCTCGTTGGGCAAATGGCCTCTCCTTTTCAACTTGCTTCTATCTTTGGGGATATAAGCGAAGCTGGCCAAATGGCGGCCACGTATGCGCTCGATGCCCTACTCCAATCCCAAGCGGTCATGCTTGCTATGAATCACATTTTTTTAATTTCTAGCGGCGCTTTTATACTGGCTGCTTCTTGTTTATGGATTGCTGCGAAACCTACCCGAACCTAAAATTTTAGTGGCTTTCCAATACGTTCAATCTCCCAATGCAAGGTAACGCCTGTCCTTTCTAAAACACGCTCACGAACCAATTCCCCAAGATCTTCCAAATCTTGGGCTGTCGCATTTCCGGTGTTGATCATAAAATTGCAATGTTTGTCAGACATCTGGGCTCCTCCTCGTCGAAGCCCCCGACACCCCACAACATCAATAAGCTTCCACGCCTGCTCTCCAGGCGGATTAGTAAACGTGCTTCCGCCTGTGCGTTCTCGAACCGGCTGGGTATTTTCACGTTTTTCTAGAAAAATACGCACAGTCTCCGCGATAGCTTCTGGAGAGGATGCTGTCCCTTGAAGGCGAGCACCAACAAAAATCCAGTCTTTTGGAAGGGCACACGTGCGGTACCCATAGCCAAGCTCTTGGGGCGTTAAATGGTGAAGCTTACCTTTAGGGTCTATAACCTGGGCAGCTACGACACAGTCTTTCATCTCTTTTCCATAGGCGCCGGCGTTCATGCGCAAAGCCCCCCCAAGGGAACCCGGAATACCACACAAAAACTCAAGCCCCCCAATACCGTTAATCAAACAAAATTGGGTAAGCGTGGAATCTAAAGTTCCTGCACCAACGTCAATTTGACAATTTGGCAAAATTCTCATATAGTGAAATCCTTTGGAAAGTCGGATGACAACTCCCGGAATACCGCCATCTCGAACCAGCATATTCGACCCAACCCCCATCAGCGTATAAGGAATGGTCTCAGACTTTTCCCTTAAAAAACAACAAAGGTCTTCAATATCCGCAGGTTTATAGAGGACATCCGCCTCTCCCCCTACGCGAAACCAGGTGAGTTTTCCTAAAGATACAGAAGCCTGATAACGCCCCCTGATATCAGGAAGGGGCGGCAGGGCAGAAGAAATAACCAAAGGCATAAAAAGGATACAAGCCCGCGTAAGTTGTTTTCCCCTAAATCCGCCTAGAATACCACTCTACAATGAGGTGGGGTTCCATTTGGATAGGGTAAGGAACATCCGAAAGGGTAGGCGTTCTTAAAAAAGTTCCCCTAGCATGCTTCGCGTCTACCTCGATATAATCGGGCACGTCTCGCTCTGCTGATTGAAGGGACGCCATAACGATGACATTGTCCTTCGTGCCTTCTTTCATCGAGATCACATCTCCGTCCCGCACTTGATAGGACCCAATGTTTACACGCCTTCCATTAACCTGAACATGGCCATGGTTTACAAATTGGCGTGCCGCAAACACCGTAGGAACCCA
>JBOFKI010000072.1:0-3624 GCA_051657245.1 Alphaproteobacteria bacterium
CGCTTAGCTCAGGTGGTAGAGCAGCTGACTCTTAATCAGCGGGTCGAAGGTTCGAATCCTTCAGCGCCCACCAGTCTTTGGTGGAACTAATGTCTGCAAAAAAAAGATCCAAGGGTTCTGCCCCATCTCGTCTTCGTCCTTTTTTGGTTCTTCTTCTCCTTGTTTTAGCAGCTTTTGGCGGATTGGGCATTTATCAGGCGTTGCATCCCCAGCCAAAATTAGCGCAGGTGCATCAAGCGGTGTCAGGAACGTCTCTCATCGGGGGGCCTTTTTCGCTTCAAGATCAACAAGGCAATACCCGTACAGATAAAGATTTTAGGGGGCAATGGATGTGGGTCTATTTTGGCTATACCTTTTGTCCTGATATTTGCCCGACGGGGCTTCAGTCCATGAGCGACGCTCTCAGGCAACTCGGGCCCATTGGAGAGCAACTCCAACCTATTTTTATCACCGTTGACCCTGAACGGGACACCCAAGAAAGCTTGAAACTTTACCACTCACTGTTTCACCCACGCTTCGTGATGTTGACAGGTTCTAAGCAAGCCGTTCAACAAGCCATTCAGGCCTACCGTGTTTATGCACAGCCAGTCAAGCCAGAGGGGACGACAGAGTACCTGATTGACCACTCTTCTTTCATCTACCTTATGGATCCGGAAGGTAAGTATGTGCTTCATTTTCCCCACGGCACAGATCCTGAGAAAATGGTTGAGCGTTTAAAGCCATTGTTAGAAAAATCGTGAAAACGTTTTATAGAGACTGGTGTCTACTTCTTCTAGAGAAAAAGAAAATCCAAGCTCTTGGCATGATGTTACGCCATAGGTTGTAAGCCCACAGGGGATGATGTTTTGGAAATGCTTTAAATTTGGATGGACATTGATGGCGAATCCGTGGAGGGTGATGCCTTTGCGAATGCGGATTCCAATGGCAACCAGCTTTGATTCTTGTGTTAAGCCATAGGCTCCTTTGCTAACCCATAATCCTACGCGGTCTTCTCGAACGTCTGTCTCAACCTCCAGCTCTTTGAGAGCTTCACGAATCCAAGCCTGAAGGGTTTGCACATAAGTCCGAGGGTCCATCTTACGTTGCCTCAGGTTTAAAAATACATACCCAATCCGTTGGCCGGGGCCATGATAGGTGACTTGGCCACCGCGCCCTGTTTCATAAACTGGAATAGACGTAGGCGTCAAGATATCATCAGGGGTTCCGCTGCTTCCAATGGTGTAAACGTCGTCGTGCTCTAAAAGCCAAACTTGTTCTGGAGCTTCACCCCCAACAATATGTTGAATTTTGGAGTCCATTTGGGTGATGCCATCTGAATAGGCCACCCGCTGGGGTGACCTTTCCCAAATAACCCCCTGACCAAAAGGAGACTCAACTGGAGAAAATAATTTGTTTTCCATGAAAGAACCTCTCTGATGCTTTTGTCTATCATCAAGCCCCTTTGAAAAGGGGATACCCGCTTCCCTGCAAAAGCTGGCTTACTTCGTATAGGGGCAATCCCATCACGTTGGAAGGGGTTCCTTGCATGGATTGAATGAAACAAGCAGCGCGCCCTTGGGAGCGATAAACGCAAACACCTTGCCATTCTTTGCTTTGGATGTAGGCTTTCAGTTCAAGCTGGCTGAGGTGTTTGAATTTTACATGGGTTTTGCCCAGGCGAAGTTTGGGTGTTTGTCCTGGAGGGATGAGGCAAACGCCTGTATAAACTCGGTGGCGTCGCCCTGATAGCAACGTCATGTGTTGATGCGCCTCTGCGGCATCTGTGGCTTTGTGCAGCAACCGCCGGCCCACTGCAACCGTTGTATCTGCAGCCAAGACATAAGCACCTGGACGCTGGACCGCTACAGCCTGAGCTTTTTCAAGGGCCAGGCGCTGAACATAAGCCTCAGGCTTTTCTTGTTTTAAAGGTGTCTCATCAATATCTGCTGGAATCACGTGAATGGTTTCGGGGGGAATTCCGATGGCTTTCAGCAGCTCAAATCGGCGTTCAGAAGCGGAAGCAAGGGCCAGGATCACTGTGAAATTGCACCTCATTTTTTAAAAATAAATTAATAAATTCGAGCGTGCAGGAGAAGCATAGAGAAGTCAAGATCCCGGTAAGTTTTAACCGCATCGCGAAGGCCTTAGGTGTTTCGCTGCATGATGGATAAGCAAATGCTATTTGGTTTTATAGCTGAGACATTAACATTCTAAATAGACAAAAATTAACTTTTGTGCAATGTAAAGCGTGTTACATTTATTTAATTGATTAAATTTATTTTTTTGAGAAAAGGACTGTTAGATGATCAGAAAGATTTTAAATTCTATAGGGCGTTTGATGGAACAAAAGCCATTTATCATTGTCCTTTCTTGCTGTTTTTTGGCAAATTCGCAAAGTTTGCAAGCTGGGAAAAAATCTATGGGCGGATATCCTAGAGATTTAGAAAAAGATACTCCCTCATTGGTTCCTTTAACAAAAGAGGAAACACCTCTGGAAACGCTTACAAAAGACCTCGTCAAAGAAATTTTGAAATTTTTAGATCCATTGGATCAAAAAAATCTGCGGATGACCTGCACGGCGCTTTTCAAAAAAGCGACCCCTCTTATTGAAGCACTAACCATCAAAAAGCCAATTCCTCTCTCTGCCGCAAATGCCAACTTACTTGAGAATTTAAATAATATTCAAAAACTCTGTTTTGTAGACTTTTTTTACGACGTTGTTCCTAATAACGTAAAATTTTTTCTTAAATTTCTGCCGGAAATGACAAATTTGAAAATCTTTAATTTAAATAGCTCAAACCTCACTGATAAAGCAATGGAAGCGCTTGCTCCCAACCTTCCGGTATCGCTTCAAAAGCTTAATTTGAGTTTTAACGATATCAAGGATCCTGGTTTTCTTGAACTCGCGAAAGTCCTCCCAAAGCTTGAAAACCTTGAAATTCTTGATCTAAGTACTAGTAATATCGGGGATGTGGGTGTCGTTGCGCTCGCAGAAGCTATTCAAAACCTTAAAAAATTTAAACTTATTGCTATATCACACTGCCCTGCAGGTGATGCAGGCGCTTTGGCACTTTTTAGCGCGCTCAAAGATAAAGGAGATGCTAAGGTTCATTTTTACAGTAGCAATGCTAGCAAAGAGGTTAGAGAACAGATAAGAAAAGCTCGTCCAGATTGGACCATCTAACAGATCTATCTTTCCCTTAACCTCAGCTTGAAGCTTTGCGATATTTGCGTACCGTTCGAAGGGCGACAATATTTAAGGAAAGGGTCATCAAGAAAAGCAAAAGGCCAAGGGCAAAAGCAGCCAACGTTTGGGGGCTGTCGGGTTCTTGGTCACCTGTTAGAAGGGTGACAATTTGAACTGTCACGGTCGTCACAGATTTGAAGGGGTTCAAAGTCAGATGTGCGGTCATGCCTGCTGCCATCACCACCAGCATGGTTTCGCCAATGGCCCTAGAAATTCCCAATAAAAAAGATGCCATGATGCCAGGGAACGCTGCGGGTAGCACAACGGTATAGATGGTTTCGGAAGGTGTGGAACCCAAGGCCAGCGCACCTTCTCGCAAATTTTTAGGGATTGACCTTAAGATATCGTCACACAACGACAGGATATAGGGAAGGATCATGATACCCATGACAAGCCCT
>JBOFKI010000073.1:0-13833 GCA_051657245.1 Alphaproteobacteria bacterium
CTTTTCAGTTCAAGAAGGGCCTGATATTGAGGATGAGTTTCACAATTTTACCGCTCTCAACATTCCACCTCATCACCCTGCCAGGGCCGAGCAAGATACGTTTTATCTCCCTGATTCTCCTGATGGCAAGCAGATGTTGCTGCGAACCCATACGTCCCCCGTTCAGATTCGTACCATGCTCCAGCAAAAACCACCCCTCCGGTTTATCGCGCCGGGCAAGGTATACCGCTGTGATGATGACCCCACCCATGCCCCTATGTTTCACCAAGTTGAAGGGGTTGTGCTGGAGCCGGGCATTCACATGGGCCATTTGAAAGGGTGCTTAGAGGCATTTTGTCGCGCTTTTTTTGAGAAAGAGACCTTGGCCCTTCGGTTTCGCCCCGGGTTTTTCCCCTTCACGGAGCCTTCCGCAGAGGTCGATCTGCTGTGTGACCGCCAGGGAGCGCAGCTCAAGATTGGCGAAGGAAGCGATTGGTTGGAGGTTTTGGGCTGTGGCATGGTTCACCCTACTGTTTTAACTAATGTAGGGGTTGACCCAGCCCAGCATCAAGGTTTTGCCTTTGGGATGGGGGTCGAGCGTTTGGCAATGCTAAAATATGGCATTGGGGATTTAAGACGCTTTTTTGAAAATGACCAACGTTGGTTGGCCCATTATGGATTTTAGGATTGAGATACGATGAAATTCACCCTGTCCTGGTTGAAAGAGCACTTAGAAACAGATTCTTCCCTTGAAGCCATCACTGAAGCCCTCACCCGCCTTGGGTTGGTAGTGGCAGCTGTAGAAGACCCTTCCCTGAAGTGGGGCGCCTTTCGGGTTGCCCAGATTGTGGCGGTAGCACCTCACCCCCAAGCAGACCGCCTCCAGGTTTGTTCCGTCCAAACGAGCCCAGGGGGCCTGATGCTTCAGGTGGTCTGCGGCGCTCCTAATGCGCGGGCTGGCTTGAAGAGCATTTTGGCCCTGCCGGGGGATGTTATCCCGGAAACCGGGCAAATCCTTAAAAAAGGGAAGATTCGTGGCGTTGAAAGTGAAGGCATGCTGTGCGCTTATGATGAACTCTTGGCTGAGGACCACAAGCCGCCCCAAGCACCAGATGGTATTATCGAAATAGAGGACTGCTTTCCCGTGGGGACCCCCTTGGTGGACATGATCGGGATTAATGATCCGGTGATCGAAATTGAAGTGACCCCAAACCGTGGGGATGCTCTGGGTGTGCGAGGCATTGCAAGAGATCTTGCAGCCTGCGGCGTGGGCAGGTTGAAGCCGTTTGTGGGTCTGGACGAAGCCTTGAAGCTCCAGCAAGGCAACAGCCTCGTAGCCCTCAGCCCAGAAGCCCAAAACGGCTGTCGCTTGTTTGCGGCTTGTCGCATCCAAGGGGTTCATAATGGGCCAAGCCCCGCCTGGCTTCAAGGGCGTCTCAAAGCCATTGGTCTGAATCCTATTTCCGCCTTGGTGGATATCACCAATTATCTCGCCTATGACCTGGGGCGCCCCCTTCATGTGTTTGATGCAGATCGCTTGCAGCTTCCTTTGACGGTGGGGCTTTCGAAGCCAGGGGAAGTTTTGGAAGCTTTAGATGACAAAACCTACACCCTCCCGGAAGGCTTGTTGGTGATTCGTGACGCCAGCGAGCAGGTGCACTCCCTGGCAGGAGTGATGGGCGCTTCTCTTTCAAGCTGCACCCTGGAAACTACCCATATTCTCCTGGAATCTGCCTTTTTTGATCCCTTTTTTGTCGGCGAAAGCGGGAAGACAACGGGCATCCACAGTGATGCTCGAGCGCGTTTTGAGCGCGGCGCTGATCCTGAGCTTGTGCTTCCGGGACTTCAACATGCTGTGGCTTTGATTCAATCCCTGTGCGGCGGAACCATTCAAGAATCCTGGGTAACAGGAGAAGCACCCCAACAAGAGCTCCAACCGCATATAAGGCTTTCCAAAGCTATGCTGGAGGCGATCAGCGGTATACAGCCCGATCCCGACCAAATCACCTTAATCCTGGAAAAGCTGGGCTTTTCCCCTGTTCACCATCCGGAAGCGGGTGGATTTTGGGATGTTTACGTTCCCTCCTGGCGCTTTGACGTCTCCCTCCCCCAGGATGTGGTGGAAGAAGTTGTGCGGGTTTTGGGGTATGATCACATTCCCTCTGTGCCCCTTCCTCTGAAGGCGCCTACCCGTCCCCCTTCATCAGAGCTTGCTCTAGAAAAGATGTGTGAAGCGCTTGTTTCCCAGGGGTTTTATGAAACGGTGACCTGGTCTTTTTTGTCCCTGCCAAAGGCGCAGCTTTTTGGAGGGGGAACGCCTTCCCTCCAGATCAGCAACCCCATCAGCCGGGAATTGGCGGTGATGCGTCCCTCTCTCTTTCCCCATTTGCTGGACCTCGTGGGATATCACGGAAAACGTAGCCTTGCTTGCGCCCCTGTGTTTGAAATAAGCCCTCGCTATCAGGGGGTTCAGCCTCAAGATCAACAAAACTGCCTGGCCGGGGTTGTTCCTTTTGTTGCAGAGCGCCACTGGAAGCATCCCCCGGCGCCGGGTGTGTTTGACCTCAAAGGAACTGTTTTAAACCTTCTAGAGGCTTGGGGAATCAAAACGAAAACGCTACAGTGTGAAACGGGAACATTCAGCTGGTTTCACCCAGGACGCCAAGGCGTGCTAAAGCAAGGCCCAAAAATCTTGGCATCGTTTGGAGAGTTTCACCCCACCGTTTTGAAGACCCATGGGCTTGTGGAACGTTGTGGTGGCTTTGAGCTTCATCTGGATCAGCTTCCACCACGCAAGCAACCGGCTGGAAAAACAGCGCCTGTGCTCTCAGTCTATCAACCCGTAAGCCAAGATTTTGCGTTTGTGGCCGATACACATTTGCCCATTGAAAAGCTGCTCAAAACGATTGAGAAAGCTAGCGGTCCATGCTTAACCGCCTTGCAGGTATTTGACGTGTTTGAAGATGCTGATGTACTTGGGATTGGGAAGAAATCCGTGGCCTTGCGGGTGACGTGGCAGTCTGCCCAGGGGACCCTAGCAGAGGCTGACATCGCATCCCTCAGAGCCCAGCTCTTAGCCCAGGTTTATCAAGCAACTCAAGCCACCTTACGAGACGATGGGGTAAAGGAAACACCCGTATGACGACCTATGAAACCTCCCATATCCGCAATTTTGCAATCATTGCGCACATCGACCATGGTAAATCAACCCTTGCGGATCGGCTGATTGAAGCTTGCGGGGGGCTGGAGAGCCGCGAGCTAAAAGAGCAAGTTTTAGATAATATGGATATAGAGCGGGAGCGCGGCATCACCATCAAAGCTCAAACCGTTCGCCTTACCTATCAAGCCCATGACGGACAAACCTATCAGCTTAATCTGATGGATACCCCCGGCCATGTAGACTTTGCCTATGAGGTGAGCAGATCTTTAGCAGCCTGTGAGGGCTCCCTGCTAGTAGTAGACGCAAGCCAAGGGGTGGAAGCCCAAACCATGGCCAATGTCTATCAGGCCATTGATAATAATCACGAGATTATCCCCGTTTTAAACAAGGCAGACTTGCCTGCGGCAGATCCTGACCGGGTCAAGGCACAGATTGAGGATGTCATTGGCCTGGATACCTCAGACGCATTGCTTATTTCTGCCAAAACGGGTCTTGGCATTCGGGATGTGTTAGAAGCCATTGTGCAGCGCTTGCCCGCCCCCACGGGAAATCTGGAAGCGCCTCTGCAGGCGCTCTTGGTAGACAGCTGGTATGACCCCTACCTGGGGGTTGTTTTGTTGATCCGGGTACGGGAAGGGAAAATTTACCAAGGTCTACCCATCAAGATGATGGCAACGGGCGGACATTATATCGTAGAACAAGTGGGGGTCTTCACCCCAAAGAAGCAGAAATTGGAATTTCTGGGCCCCGGTGAAATGGGCTATATGATTGCCGGCATTAAGCACGTGGCAGACTGTCAGGTGGGGGATACCATCACGGGAGAAAAAAACCCAACGCCTCAGCCGCTCCCTGGGTTTAAGCCCAGTGTGCCTGTTGTTTTTTGCGGCCTTTTCCCTTCCGAATCCAGCGAATTTGAACCGCTGCGGGAGAGCTTGAGCAAACTTCGTTTAAATGACGCAAGTTTTGTTTTTGAGCCTGAAAGCTCTGCCGCCCTGGGGTTTGGGTTCCGCTGTGGGTTTCTTGGGTTGCTTCACCTGGAGATTATCCAAGAGCGTCTAGAGCGTGAATTTAATTTAGACCTCGTCACCACCGCCCCCAGTGTCATTTACCGTGTTCATCTGAAGAATGGTCAAGTGCTCGAGCTGCATAATCCCACAGATATGCCAGATGTGGTGAAGATTGATCGCATTGAAGAACCTTGGATCAAAGCCACCATCTTTGTACCTGACACCTATTTGGGAGCTGTGCTTTCTCTGTGCACTGACCGCCGCGGGGTTCAGCAAGAGCTGACCTATGTAGGCGGAAGGGTGATGTTGGTTTACCAATTGCCCCTCAATGAGATTGTGTTTGATTTTTACGATCGCCTCAAGTCTATCAGCCGTGGTTATGCAAGCTTTGACTATCAAATGGATCACTATGAAGAAGGCGATTTGGTGAAACTCTCCATCATGGTGAATGGAGACCCGGTGGATGCTCTTTCTTGTATGGTCCACCGTTCCCACGCGGAGAGCCGAGGACGCGGGCTTTGTATGCGTTTGAAAGACCTCATCCCTAGACAGCTGTTTAAAATTGCGCTCCAAGCCTCCATTGGAGGAAAAATTGTCGCTCGAGAAACTATCTCAGCCCTCAGAAAAGACGTGACGGCAAAATGCTATGGCGGAGACATCAGCCGTAAGCGAAAATTGCTGGAGAAGCAAAAGGAAGGCAAAAAGCGCATGCGTCAATTTGGCAGCGTAGAGATTCCCCAATCTGCATTCCTTGCAGCCCTCAAAGGACAAGACGATTAGGAAGCAAAAGCGATGCTTTGTGGCAAACAAGCCTATTGCTTTTTTTGCCCTTCCCCGCACCACCCCCCCTTTTGTCAGACACGTTCTATAGCCCCCAGCCTCACTCATTGGCTGGGGTGGGGTGTTTCTTTGGGGAAAAACCTCTTCCTGCAGGAAATTTTTTATTCATCTCTCTAAATTCTACCCATATGGCGTTGATAATGCCCACGGCACACGCAAACCCAAGGCCCAACACCCACGTAAAATACCACATCACACATTCTCCTTCAAATCTGCTCTATTGATAGCTAATATTCTTCTTTTTCTTCCAACGTTTTGGGCGTTATCACCCCACGTAGTACACGATAAACCCACGCCGTATAGGCTAAAATGATGGGTAAAAAGATACATGTCGCGATCAGCATCACCAAAAGGGTGTAGTGGCTGCTGGAGGCGTCCCAGATTACCAAGCTATGGCTGGGGTTTTCGGAAGAAGGCAAAAGGAAAGGGAATAGACTGATGCCCGCCGTTCCAAGAATTCCGACAATGCTGAAAGAACTACACACAAAAGCCAAAACAGAGCAAGAAGCAAGGCCAAAAATCATTCCCAAGATCACACATCCGTAAACAGAAATGGGAAACGCCCATGCCCACTGGTGTTGCTCATAAACTTTAAGCCATGCGCCCAATTCTCGAACAACCTCTTTATGTAAGGGATTGGAAGGGGCATCCCACGGCATAGCTGAGAGGAGATAATAGCCTTCCACAGAAGTTTGAAGTAAAAATCCTCCGATAGAGAAAACAACCAGCAGCAACAATCCTGAAACAATCAGGGATTTTTTTGCGCGCTGAAGCAATTCAGCCTCAGTTTTCATCAACAGGTAGGTGCTCCCCTGGAATAGGACGATAGCAACACTCACCACGCCGCACAGCAGGCTAAACGGTGTGAATAGCCCAAGGGTATCTCCTAAATAGTGTACCCGAAGGGTTTCATCAAAGACAAAGGGCGCACCTGTAAAAACATTTCCAAAGGCAACCCCTAAAACCAGGGCAGGACCAAATCCACCTAAAAAAATTACCCAGTCCCAAATGGATCGCCAGAGGGGGGAGGGAAGCTTGCTTCGAAATTTAAACCCGACGGGGCGTAAAATAATGGTGAAGAGCGCTAAGCAAATAGCCAAGTAAAATCCAGAAAAAGATACTGCATAAACGTAAGGCCATGCAGCAAAACTGGCACCGGCTCCCAAAATCAACCATACTTGATTCCCTTCCCAAACGGGGTCAACGGAGCGAATCAAAATGCGCCGCTCAATATCAGTCCGGCCTATCACAGGAAGCAACGTTGCAACCCCTAAATCAAAGCCGTCGAAAATTAAGAAACCCATCAGCAATATGCCCAACAAGGCCCACCAGATAAGGCGCAACGTTCCGAAATCTAAAAACTCAAACATAGAAGAGATCCCCCCTTTTGTGAATAATGTTAAGTACTGTTAGGCCAAAGTTTTGTCGGGGCCGCGGCGGATATATTTCACCATCAACGACACATCGACAATGGCAAGAATGGTGTAAAAGAGGGCAAAGGCAATGAGCGTCGTCAAAACGCTTTGCTCGCTTACTTGGGATGCGCTTAAAAATGTTGGTAAGATGCCGTCAATGGTCCAAGGTTGGCGCCCATGTTCTGCTACAAACCAGCCCATTTCAGCCGCGATCCAGGGTAGAGGCAGGCTGAAGAGCGCAAGCCTTAAAAACCAGGGGTGCCGCGTGAATGCGTCTCGGGATGTGAGATAAAACGCGAACCCAAAGAGCAGGATAAAGAAAAATCCACATCCCACCATGATGCGAAACGCAAAAAACAGGGGTAAAACGGAGGGGATCGTGTCTAGGGCAGCTTGCTTGATTTGCTCCGGAGTGGCTTTCAAAATATCGTGGGTATATTTCTTCAGCAACAAAGCATGCCCCAAGTCTTCACTTTTCTCAACCAGCAGTTTGCGAGAGGGAGCATCCGAAGGATTTTTTCGGGCTTTTTCTAGGGCGCGGTAAACCGCCAAACCTTTTTGGATACGTTTTTCAGTTTGCTTGACCAGATCGTGAATTCCCAAAATCTGTTTATCAAAAGAGCGTGTAGCGATCAGCCCCATAAGCCACGGAATTTCAATCTCATAATGGTTCGTTTGGGTTGTTTGGTCTGGGATCGCAAAAGCTGTAAAGGGTGCAGGTGCGGGCTTTGTCTCCCACATGGCTTCGATAGCTGCAATCTTCATCTGCTGTTGGTCCGTCAAGGTGTACCCGCTTTCATCCCCCAACACCACGGCGGAGAGCGCTGCCGCAAGTCCAAAGCTCGCTGCCACTGCCATAGAACGTTTAGCAAAATCTACGTGTTTATTTCTCAGGAGGTAAAGAGAGGAAATGGCCAACACAAAAACAGCGCCTGTCACATAACCAGCGCTCACCGTGTGCACAAATTTTGATTGCGCCACAGGGTTGAACAAGACGTCATAAAAAGAAGACAATTCCATCCGCAACGTCTCTGGATTAAAATGAGCCCCCACAGGATTTTGCATCCATCCATTTGCGACCAAAATCCACAAAGCAGAAAGATTACTACCAATAGCTAGAACCCAAGTCACGATAAGGTGAGCAAGGGGCGAAAGGCGTGTCCAGCCAAAGAAAAAAAGGCCTAGGAACGTTGCCTCTAGGAAAAAAGCCATCAACCCTTCGATGGCCAAGATAGAGCCAAAGACGTCCCCCACATAGTGGGAATAGTAGGCCCAGTTGGTGCCGAATTGAAACTCCAGGGGAACGCCTGTGCAAACGCCCATGGCAAAGTTGATTCCGAACAGAATGCCCCAAAATTGGGTCATCTTTTTCCAGATCTCTTGGCGCGTCATCACATAAACGCTTTCCATAATGGCTAGGATAAACGAGAGCCCAAGGGTTAATGGAACAAACAGAAAATGATACATGGCTGTAAAAGCAAATTGCAGTCGCGAAAGATCAACTGATCCAAGATCTATCATCGTTAATTCCCCCTTTTTTTATCCGAAAACACGTGTCCTTGAAGGACTTGTGTTGTAACAAAAATTTTGTGATCCTTCACACACAACCAGTAGATGGTGTATAACCCTGCCATTTTCAATAGAACCATGAGCAGAAGGCCCAGGCCCAGCGGGGTAAACCACCTTTCCATCAAACGGTTCGGTTTTTTTTCCATGAACCTCACTGTCCGTTTCTTTACCAGTTATTCGATTCAGACTATGCCTGATTGGCATAATTGATCCCGTGCGTTGAAATCCCATAAATGACGCGAGAAGGAGCTTTGATGCGTGCAAAAGCTCACGTCTCTACGGGTCAACGGTAATACCTAACCCTAAAAAAAATCCTAAAAAGAACTTAAAAGACTGTTTTTGAATTTATAATTTTTTCGTAAAATTTGGTGCCCCCGGGGAGACTCGAACTCCCACATCCGCAAAGATAACAGATTTTGAGTCTGCCGCGTCTACCAATTCCGCCACAGGGGCAAGCTTTCTTCAAATAGATTCACCAGAAAGCAGCACATAGCCCCTCTATCTCAAGGAGAATGATGTTCCTCTTTTACAGATTCTTTAGCCAAAGATCAATTCTTTTTCAAAAATAATTTTTAAAATTTGAAAAGATAGAATGATGTTTATGAGCGTGGGGGCTTTGGAAAAATAGTGCTTGACTCCAGACAAAATGCAGGTAGAGATATAAAGTAGGGTTTTACACAGAAAATGTATAAATTTAAGAAAGAGTGATCAATGTCTTCTGCGGCTGAGCAGCTTATGTCAAATCTGAATTGGTCTTCGTTTTTGAAGGCTGAAGATCTCAAGAAACGTATCTGGTTCACCTTGGGGGTTCTTATCGTGTACCGCTTGGGCACCTATATCCCTATTCCGGGGATTAACCCGGCTGTGATGGGGGAGTTTCTTTCCCAGAATGCGGGAGGGCTTTTGGGGATGTTGGACATGTTCTCTGGAGGTTCTTTGGGGCGTATGGCTATTATGGCCCTCAATTTGATGCCCTATATTTCAGCTAGCATCATTGTGCAGTTGATGACAGCGGTCTCTCCTCACTTTGAAGCCCTTAAAAAGGAAGGGGAGTCTGGAAAACGTAAATTGAGCCAGTATACTCGCTATGGGACTGTGATTCTGGCATCGTTTCAGGCCTATGCCATCGCGGTTGGTTTTGAGAAAATGACGGGGCCTTCGGGAGCTTCGGCCGTGATGGATCCTGGTTTATTTTTCAGGCTTTCTACCGTAATTACCCTGGTAGGATCTACGTTATTTTTGATGTGGTTGGGTGAACAAATTACAGCTCGTGGTATTGGCAATGGAACCTCCATGATTATTTATGCTGGTATTGTGGCCAATTTGCCTCAATCTGCACTTCAAACCCTAGAGCTCAGTCGGACGGGGGCAATTCATGTGCTCGTTATTTTGCTTGTGCTTGTGTTGATTGCAGTGGTGATGGCTTTTATCGTGTTTATGGAGAGGGCTCATCGCAAAGTTATCGTTCAATACCCTAAAAAACAGGTGGGGCAGCGGATGTTTGCGGGAGAGAGTACCCATTTGCCTATCAAGCTTAACAGCACGGGAGTGATTCCACCTATTTTTGCGAGTTCCCTGCTGTTATTGCCCACGACGATTGCAGGATTTTCTTCTATGGGGTCTGATTCCGAATGGCTTTCGACCGTTGTGCGAATGTTGTCCCACGGTTCTCCTGTTTTTATGGCTTTGTACGCAGCATTAATTATCTTTTTTGCTTTTTTCTATACGTCCATCGTCTTTAATCCAACAGAAACTGCAGAAAATTTAAGAAAAAATGGTGGGTTTGTTCCTGGATATCGTCCAGGCAAGATGACTGCAGATTTTTTTGACTATCTTCTTACTCGATTGACAGTCGTGGGAGCCCTATATTTAGCTTTCATCTGTATTTTGCCGGAGATCGTGATGTCGCAAGTTTCGCTTTCGTTTTATTTTGGGGGGACGAGTCTGCTAATTATCGTGGGTGTTACCATCGATACGGTGGTTCAGTTGCATTCTCACCTCATTGCGCATCATTATGAGAAGCTGATGAAAAAATCGTACACGAGGGGACGTCGATGAATCTTGTTTTTTTAGGGCCACCTGGTTCAGGGAAAGGGACGCAAGCATCTTTTCTTCAAGAAAAAAAGGGGTTTGCTTTAGTTGGGATGGGAAATATTTTGCGGGATGAGGTGCGGCGTGAGACTCCCCTTGGATTGCAAGTTAAGGGTGTTATTGAGCGGGGGCTTTTTCCAGAAAATGCTCTTGTTGTATCGCTTTTAAAAAATTATCTTCTCAAGTTATTACCTCAGTCAAATATTATTTTTGATGGGTTTCCTAGGGATCTACATCAAGCTGAAGCGCTAGAAGAAATCTTAACCCAGGAAGGTATGGCTGTTGATGCGGCGCTCTATCTGGCGGCAGAAGAAGATGTTTTGGTGCAGAGAATTTTAGACCGGTTTGTTTGTGCTTCCTGTGGGGCAGTGTATGCGTTGCATGCCAATCCTCCCAAGCGCGAAAATTTTTGCGACCATTGCGACGGAGAACTCACAAGACGCCAAGACGATCAAGTGTCTGTCTTCAAAGAGCGTTTCCGGATCCATAAAGAAAAAGAAAAGCCCATTTTGGATTTTTATAGCAAGCGTGGTTTGTTGATTTCTATCGATGCGTTAAAGCCTGTTGGGGAAGTGGAGAAAGAAATTGCAGGTTGCTTAGAGAAAATTAAGAGTTGACAGGTGTGTCCCTATCCATATACTGAGCCCTGTGGTTTTTTTGTCCGGAAGGGCAGAAGCGATTTAGAGTTATAGGCTTGAAGGTCGTGTTGAGATAGTGTATATCTCAAAAATGTTTTAGATTAGCTATTTCTTAGCTTTCTAGTCTGTTTTTTGAAAAAAGGAGAAGCCAGCGTGGCGCGTATTGCGGGTGTAAACATTCCCACACAAAAACGAGTAGAAATTTCTTTGCGCTATATTTACGGTATGGGCCCCACGAGGTCTCGGGATGTTTGTAACAAGCTTCAGATAGCGTCTCATCGTAGGATTTGCGATCTGACAGATGATGAAATTTTGAAAATACGTGAGTTGATTGATGCATCCTACCGTGTTGAGGGAGATCTTCGTCGTGAAGTCGGGATGAACATCAAACGCTTGACGGATTTGGGATGCTATCGTGGTGTTCGACATCGCAAAGGATTGCCGGTTAGAGGCCAAAACACGAATACCAATGCTCGTACGCGCAAAGGAAAAGCGAAGCCCATTGCAGGTAAAAAGAAATAAATAGTTAAAAAAGGTTATCATGGTAAAGAAAACAACCCAACGCTTGAAGCGCCGGGAGCGTAAAAACATCATTTCCGGAGTTGCCCATATCAATGCAACGTTTAACAATACGCTTGTGACGATTACAGATGCTCAGGGGAACGCAATCTCTTGGTCTTCTGCGGGAACTGTCGGATTTAAGGGTTCTAGAAAATCGACGCCTTACGCAGCTCAAATGGCCGCTGAAGACGCCGGTAAAAAAGCTCAAGAGCATGGTTTAAAGATGTTGGAAGCTTCTTTGAAGGGGCCTGGTTCTGGGCGCGAATCTGCATTGCGTGCCTTGCAGGGGATTGGTTTTTCTGTTTCGGTTATTCGTGATGTGACGCCTATTCCCCACAATGGTTGCCGTCCCTCAAAACGCCGTCGCATTTAAGAAAATTATTTGTTACCATTAAAGAATTTTATATTAGAAATCACGAGGTAAGCGCGTGCTGCAAAGAAATTGGCAAGATCTTATTAAGCCTTATAAGTTGAGTGTTAAACATAGTGATGACAAAGAACGTGTGGCTACTGTTGTTGCAGATCCATTGGAAAGAGGGTTTGGCGTCACTTTAGGAAACGCATTGCGGCGTGTTCTTCTTTCTTCTTTGCAGGGGACCGCGGTTACAGCTGTTCAAATCGATAATGTATTGCATGAATTTTCCTCTCTTCCTGGCGTTCGGGAGGATATTACAGACCTTGTGTTAAATCTCAAATCTTTGGCACTTCGTTCCCATAGCGAGGTTCCTCGTAAGCTTCGTTTGCAGGCGGAAGGTCCCTGCATTGTGACGGCGGGGATGATAGAGCATCATGCTGAGGTTGAAGTCCTTGATCCAGATCACGTTTTGTGCACCCTTGATGTGGGTGCTAAGATTTCCATAGAATTGACCGTGGAAAATGGCAAGGGGTATGTGACTGTTGCTCAAAGAGCGGTCGAGAATCTCCCTGTGGGTCTTATTCTGTTGGATGCCAGTTTCAGCCCGGTCAAGCGTGTGTCTTATCACGTTGAACACACGAGGGTTGGTCAGGTAACAAACTATGACAAGCTTTATATTCAGGTAGAGACTAACGGGTTTGTGAGCCCTACGGATGCTGTTGGGCTTGCGGCGCGCATTCTTCAGGATCAGTTTCAAAAATTTATTAATTTTGAAGAGCCTGTTGAAGAGCCGAATTCTTTTGGGGATACTGAAGGTAAGCTTCCGTTTCATCAGGACTTGCTTCGCAAAGTTGAGGAGCTTGAGCTTTCTTTACGGGCCAGTAATTGTCTTAAGAATGATAATATCGTCTATATTGGGGATTTGGTTCGTAAAACGGAGCAAGAAATGCTTAGGACGCCCAATTTTGGTAAAAAATCCTTGGATGAAATTATTGGTGTTTTGAAAGAAATGGGACTTTCCCTTGGTATGGATGTTCCTGGCTGGCCACCTGAAAATGTGGAACAGCTCGCTAGAAATCAAGGATTTTAAAGAATTTGAAAGGAAAGAATCATGAGGCATGGAGTTAGAGGACGCAAATTTGGTCGTAATACAGGTGAGAGAAAAGCGCTTTTGTCAGGTCTTGCACTTTCTCTTTTGAAGTATGAGCAGATTCGAACAACTTTGCCTAAAGCTAAAGATCTTCGGCCTTTTGTTGAGAAATTAATAACTATTGGGAAACAGGCTGATCTGGCTGCAAGGAGGCGTTTGGTGGCAACCCTTGGAAGCGATGAGATTCAAAAAAAGACAGTTGAAGTTCTTGGAAAGCGTTATGCAGCGCGTCCTGGAGGGTATACACGCATCATCAAGGCAGGATACCGTTATGGGGACCGTGCCCCCATGGCAGTGATTGAATTAATTGATAGGGATCTTGCTGCGAAGAACCCATTTGTTTCTTCTGTGAAACCAGAAATTTCTTAAAAAATTGCTCTATTTGCGCGTCGCGCACATCAAAACCTGGGCCTATATGGCCTCATGCTGAAAAGCTGGTTGCGTCTCGGGTTTCAGGATGTTTGCAAATCCCTTTTTTTCAAGAGAGGTTAGTGGCGTTTTTAACGGATATCGTCACGATCGCCTGTAAAATGTTTTAAGTATATAGAGTGTGTCTGGCAAAAGATATTTTCATAGAGTTGTCATCCCCGCGGCGGCGGGGATCCAGGCTTCAACGCTTTTGCATGCCTGCTTTCCCTAAGCTGCAGCTTTTAAGTTCTGGAGCATTTTTTAAGCTTTTGATGGGGTTTTTCTGGCTCCCCGCTTCCGCGGGGATGATAAAAAAAGACGTGAGAATGGCAGCGGTGAAGCGCTGTGGTGTAGCGTAAGCGCCCTTGGATGGCTGGCGGCACACACCCATGCTGTATAGTCCCAGGTTGTGATGTTGTAACATCAAGAAATTACCCTCGAAGGAGGACTTATGGGACAGATATTACACGGATGCGCCAAAACGACTGAGGCAGTGCGTAGGGCAATCAAACATAGTCAAGAAAGTTTGAAAACACTTGCTCAAAAATATGCCATTAACCCAAAAACGGTTGAGATATTCCGATGGGGTCAAAAAACCCGCATTCCACAACGGTTTACCTTGGAGGAGGAAGCCGCATGCGTAGCGTTTCGCAAGCATAC
>JBOFKI010000074.1:0-14686 GCA_051657245.1 Alphaproteobacteria bacterium
GGGGGTGAACTTTGACATGACTCGCATCGATCATGAGCCACTCAAAATCAGGCTCTGTCACAAGGGCTTCCAGCAATTTTTGCCAAATGCCCTTGTCGCGCCATCTGCAAAATCGTCGATGGGTGTTTTTCCAATCGCCCTAATCAGGGGGTAAATCCCTCCAAGGCGCGCCGGTACGCAATATCCAAAACACAGCGTTGATAAAAAGCCTATTATCATGGGCAACAGCCCCCCAAGACCCTTTTCGTCCAGGCAGTCGCGCCTCTAAAAGATTCCATACGTGATCACAAAGATCGTGCCGTCGGTGCGAGACTGCCATAAAAAAATCCTTTTTTTGATTGATTCTACATATCATCCTAACATAAAAAAAATCTTTTGACGACAGTGTCTAGATCAGCATAAATCAAATTTTTCAAATATTTAAACCTATTTCTGGAATTTATACCATTCCAGACCTAAATTTTTTAAATCGCCCTCGCTATTTAACCTTTCTTCGGCTATGATCCCTTCAACTAAATTTGGAAAAATAAGGTGAAAAACTGATGCCCCGTTCAACATCTTCATCGTCTTTTTTTGAAGAAACCTCCGCTACATATCAGCAAGATTTACAAGAAAAAAAAGCTCTTTTAGAAGCCGCTTTCCCTTTTATCGCCCAAGACGGATGGGGTGAAAAAACCCTTGAGAAAGGCGCCCTACAGCTTGGGTTAGATCCTGCTGTGGTGTGGTGTTTGTTCCCGGAAGGGGTGGTAGACGCCCTGTATGTTTACCACAACCTATTAGATCAGCGTATGGTTGAAAAAATGGAAGCAATGCCTTTAGAAACCATGGGAATGACAGAAAAAATTACCTGGTGTGTTCGCACGCGGCTTTGTTTGATGGGGGAAACTAAACCCGTCGCTGTTAAAGCGGCGCGTTTTTTGGCAAAACCCTCCTATCTTTCCCTTGGGAAACAATGGGTTTCAGAAACGGTTCACAAAATGTGGGTTGTTGCGGGGGATACGTCAACGGATTACAATTTTTACACAAAACGGTTTTTACTTACTGCTGTTTACGGATCTACGCTTTTATATTGGATGCGGGATATGTCTCCCAACCATCAAAAAACCTGGGCTTTTCTGGAAAAACGTATTCAAAATGTGTTGCTGATTCAAAAAATTAAACCCCTTTGCGCGGCCCCTGTTGAACAATTTCAAAAAGGGTTTTCTCATTTCAAAGATTTATTTAACCGATTTAAGCTATAGGCCTTCAGCGTTTCTCCTGAGCGTTTAGGGTAAAGAGAAAATTTCTTATTTGTCATCCCCGCGGAAGCGGGGATCTAGAAAAACCCCATCAAAAGCTTTTAAAAAATGCCCCAGAACTTGGCGTTGAAGCCTGGATCCCCGCTTCCGCGGGGATGACAAAGGGCCGCGGGAAGGACACATTGTTCCGTGGTTGTCTGCGCGGGAATGGCACAAAAAGTGCTTATTTTTTTTTGCGCTCTGAACGCGTACTCAAAATTTCTCGGATGAGGAAGCGTGGACGCTGGCGGACGATCTGGTAGATACGTCCTATATATTCTCCCAGCATGCCAATGCCCGTAATCACGATGCTGACCAGGAAGAAAAGGATGGCGAACAGGGTGAAGAGGCCCTCTGCTTCTGGCCCCAAAAATAAGCGCCGTAATAACAGATAAACTACAAGCAGGCTGCTCAAAAAGGAGACAAACATGCCAAAGAAAGTGAACACGTGGAGCGGCACCAAGGAAAACCCTGTGAACAAATCAAAATTAAGCCGCAACAATTTATAGAGGTTGTATTTAGACGCATCATTCTCCCGGGCAACATGCTCAATCCCCACCTCCGTCGGATTCGCCGCAAAGGTATAAGCCAGCACAGGGACCAACGTTGCTGTTTCTGGAGACATGACAACAGCATCCACAATCGCGCGGCTATAGGCCCGCAGCATACACCCATGGTCCCGCATTTGAATTTGTGTGACTTTTCCCCGAATCCAGTTCACCAGCCGAGAAGCATAGGTTCGAAACCAGTTATCATGGCGCCGCAGACGGTAACTGCCCACATAATCATGCCCCTGGTCCACCAGTTCTAAAAGTTTGGGGATTTCCTCAGGGGGGTTTTGAAGGTCAGCATCCATGGTGAGCACAAACGCGCCTTCCGAAAGCTCAAACCCAGCCATGATGGCCATGTGTTGGCCATAATTACCATTAAATTCAATCACGCGAATCTGATGGGGGCGCGCTTCAAAAAACCGTTTCAGTATCTGGTTGCTTTTATCTTTGCTTCCATCGTTGGTTAAGATGATCTCATAGGAGCGCCCTGTCTGGTCCAACACTGTTGTTAAACGTTTATAAAGCTCCTCCAGGTTTGCTTCTTCATTATAAACAGGCACCACCACCGATAAGAAAGGTTTTTTTATCTCTGTTTTAACCGCATCCTGGGTCACGCTGCCTAACTCCATATATTTCTAAGGGCTTCCACAACCCGATCTTGCTCAGCTTCTGTCATGTCAGGGAATAGGGGAAGGCTTAAAATTTGTTCTCCAATGCGCTCTGCCTCAGGGAACTGGCCTGTTTTGAAATCAAATTGATGTTGGTAATAGCTGTAGGTGTGCGGCGGAACATAATGAATGCCCGTCCCGATGCCATAGTGCGCTTTCAAACGCTGCGCCAACTCATCCCGCGATAGCCCTCCTGCAGGTTGAATGAGGGGAGCAAACAAGTGCCAATTATGGAGGGTTCCTTCTGGTGGCATGGGTGGGAGCTTAAGCTGGGGCAATGACTTTAAAAGCTGAACGTAACGCTGGGCAAGGGTGTTGCGCTTTTCAAGAAACCCATCCAAGGCTTTCAACTGGTGTAGTCCTAAAGCAGCTTGCAGATCCATCATGTTAAACTTGTGGGCCGGCATGATGACGTCATAATGCTGACTTCCTTTTTGGGTGAAGCGATCCCAGGCTGGTCTATCGATTCCGTGGAAGCGAAGGGCCTGAAGCTTTCTAACAAGGGTTTCATCGTGCACAGCGATGCATCCCCCCTCTCCGGTGGTCATGTTTTTGTTGGGGTGGAAGCTGAAAACCTGCATGTCTCCAAATCCACCAATTTTACGCCCATCAACGGCGCTCCCAATGGCATGGGCTGCATCTTCAATCACCCGAAGGCCGTGTTTTTTCGCCAACGCATATAATGCTTGGGTATCCACCGGAAGCCCTGCAAAATGCACGGGAAGGATCACTTTAGTCCGGGGAGTTATAGCGGCTTCGACCGCGTTCATATCAAGGTTGTAGGTTTTCGGGTCAACATCCACCAGCACGGGGCGCGCACCTGCAAGCACAATCATGTTGAGGGTTGCCACAAAGGTGAGGGGCGTGGTGATCACTTCATCCCCTGGTTCCAGCCCCATTGCCACAAGAGACATGTAAAGACCTGCAGTTCCAGAAGAGACGCACAAAACATACGGCGCGCCCAAATAGGCTTTGAGAGCTTCTTCGAATTGTTGAACCCGAGGCCCCGTTGTGATCCAGCCTGAACGCAGACAATCTGAAACGTCTTGAATGGCAGCTTCACTGATGGAAGGTTTCGCGAAGGGAAGAAACGGTTGCGTCTCGCCTGCGGACAGATCTTTAAGCTGTTTTTGCGACAAGGTAAATGCCTCCTAAAATCAATAAGATACCAAGGGAGCGCGGAAATCCAAGAGTTTCTTGAAAAAAAAGAACTCCCGCAAGGGCCGTTAAAACATAGCTAAGGCTTAAAAGAGGAACCCCATAGCTCAAGTCAACCTCAAAAAGGGCCCGCAGCCAGCATAAAAGGCTGATCCCATAGCACCCAACCCCTGTAAAAATAAAAGGATTTTTAAAAAAGTGCAAGCCCATTTGAAGGTAAGACGCTGAGGTCAAAGCGCAATTGCCAACCTGTTGAACCCCTAATTTTAAAAAAACTTGGGCAGCCGTATTCAACAAAGCGCTCGCCAAAATCATCCACAGAGCGGCTGTCATTAAGGAGCCTCCTGGGGAGAGGTTGGTTGGTTAGAAATGATTGCATAATCTCTATCCTGCCACAGGATAAAAAAAGACGTTTCTAAAGAGAGTGTTTTAAGGTGCATCGGGTTCATGATCAAAAACACACGCTTATCTCCTTTCCACAGCTCTTGAAAAGAGGGTTGGTCCAACAGTTGTTTCTTCCAGGGCTCCTGGGAAGCCCCAAAGGCAAGCTCTCCTTGGAAATCAACTACATGAATGGTACGTTCTAAATAAACTGGCAGATCTTGATAGTAGGCACGATAGGTGGCCACCACGTCATCTGGCTTCAAACTATTTTTAAGGTAAAAAGCGGGTATCTGGATAGACGTACGTGGCTGAAGATAAGGATCAGCGTACATTAAAACCCCTAGAAAAAGCAATGTGGTCAGCAAAATTCGGTTTAAAACGGAAGATATAAACCCTTGACGCAGGGCAACCCAAACGCTCAGCGCTCCCCCCAAAAGAACCGCTGTCATAAGCCCCATGGATACCCACAACTCTAGGGACACTGCTTTTCTTCCAAAATATTGTGTATCAATCGGAATGTAGGCAAGGGCAGCAAAACCAAGCAAAACTGAAAAAATAAGCCAACCAAACGTACCTCGGCGAAAAGCTCGAAAATAACGTGTGGGGTTTTCAAGGGCTCCTCCTAAAAAAGCGCCCACTCCCCATGCCAGAGCTGGGAAAATAGGCAGAAGATAGGGGATGAGTTTGGAAGAAGAGAGAGAAAAGAATACGAAAATAAAAGAAGCCCAGCAGATGCAAAAAGTTAAAAAAGATGCAGCTTTCTCTTGGGACAAGCGCCAAGGTTTTAAAACAAACCGCTGGCCAAGATAAAAAACCCATGGATAAAATCCAACTATCAAAACAGGGATAAAGAACCAAACCGGTTGATAGCGGTTATGGATTTTGCTGGTGTACCTTAAAACATGTTCATGGATGAAATAAAAATCAAAAAATTCAGGATTTTTTAGGGCAACAAGGACATGCCAGGGTGTTGCGATAAGAAAAAAAACGAGCAAGGCAAGGGGGTGGAACGCATGTTTCAAAAAACGCCCTTGACGCGTCACACAAATCCAAACAAGGGCCACAGCGCCGGGGATCGCCACGCCGATCAGCCCCTTTGTGAGGGACGCAAGCGCCATGCCTGCCCCCCAGCCTGCTAGACACAGCAAGCGCTTTTTTCCTTGTAGCTGGGTGGAAAGCCAGAATGCCACAAGGCTTGCAGACAGAAAAATAGTAAGGGGAAGGTCAAGGATGATCAGGCGCGCGAGGACGACATAAAGCAGGCTGGTGCCCAAAACAATGGCTGACCAAAACCCTGCCACACGCCCCAAGGCAAAACGCCCTACGGCATAGGCTCCAATCACCCCGAGGAGCCCTAAAAACGCTGTCCATAGGCGCAGCCCAAAGGGGTTTAACCCCATCGCAGAGATAGACAAGCTCTGCATCCAGTAAAATAGGGGAGGTTTTTCAAAATATTTGAGGCCATTTAAACGGGGCGTTAGGTAATCCCCCGTCACCACCATCTCTCGCGGAATTTCAACATATCTCCCCTCATCAGGGGTTGCCAAGGGCCTATGGCCCAACAAAAAGGTAAAAAGGGTGCCAAAAAGAAGACAAAGCAGCGCAATATCTTTTAAAAAACACCGCGAGGGATTGCCCCAAAAATTTTTTACGGAAAATAATAGCCTGACCATAGCGACGAAAACGCCTCCATCTTTACCTACCAGCGCTTTAATATAAGTCGTACCTGCCTACCATAAAAAACAAAACTAATCCACAACAATATACGCATTGACGCTTGGAAAAGAATAGGGTAAAATTCGCCTGTTTTTTGAATGAAAAGTTTGTAACGGAAGGAATCAGAATGCCTTATCATGTGTCTCCTAAGAAGCGTTTGCGTCGGGATTCAAAGCAAAAATTGATGAATCACGCCAGAATTCACCGCATTCGCACGTTTGTAAAAAAAGCAGAGACGCTCATTTTGAAGGGCGACGCCCAGGCTCGTGCAGCCCTACAACAGGCTCAATCAGAGCTTTTGCGCGGCGTAACCAAGGGGGTTATCCATTTGAACACAGCGTCCCGGAAAATTTCTCGATTGACCCATCGGTTGATCAAACAAGAAGGTGGTCTGGCCAAATAAAAATTGGCGATATTAGACTACCTGAGGCCTTTACTGGTTTATGCGACGTTCCATCAGTGACGCTGTTTTTTCGTCTATTGTTAACTTTTTTTATTGTAATTTTTGGATAGAATTGGCGCGCTGAGTTCTAAAATCTGCTAGTAATTTAAGAGGTCTGGTTTTATGTTTAAAAACAGCGCGACCGTTATAAGATTTTTTATTTTTTTTCAATTGATCAACACGTCGTATGCTGGTCTTTCTAACCAAGATCTTCTAAAGTGTTGCGAATCCGATTCCATCGAAAAAAAAGCATTATGCGCCGCAGTTCTTGAAAACACGGCCCAAAGCATCATTTTTTACCGAAATTTGTTGGATCGTCAGGATGTTTATTTAGATGTTTGTTTTCCTAAAGATCTCTCCACCGATGACCTTATCGCCACTTATATTAGATGGATTAAGGGAAACCCCAGTCTTTTGAGTGATGTTGCTTTTTTAGGAGCCACCTCCGCATTGTCAACAACCTATAGTTGTAAGAAAAATGAACCTAGCAAACTTAAAGACGCTTTTAAGCAAGCGGTTCCAAAGTTGAGCAAATAGGTGATTAAAATTATTATGGCAATTCATTTTTTTAATTGATTCGAAATAAAATGGGTGTACAAACCCCAGATGTGCTCTTGCTTAAATAGAACATCTTGACTCCATCTTTGTTTTCTGTTTCTCTAAGGACAAGAGGTCGTTAGGGCCTTTATATTAAATTAGCCGTCAGTTGAATTCCCCAAGCAAGCTTTGTATGCGTAGCCGTTTTATTTCTCAGTTGCATTCCAAAACTTTTTTCGCAATCCCTGCGGGGGTATGGGCCTTGGGAATTGCGAATTTTTTTATGAATGTGTCGTCAATTCTTGTGTTTACATTCACCCCGCTTTTTCTGAAAAATACATTGGGTGCTGCGGTTTCAACAGTGGGAGCAATTGAAGCGGTTGTTGAATCGAGTTCTTTATTTGTCAGGATTTTTTCGGGTGTCATAAGTGACGTCGTGCGCCGACGCAAAGTTTTAATCGGAATTGGTTATTTTTTTTCAGTCTTAGCGAGAATTTCCCTTTCGTTTTCTGCAGTCCCCTCGACGGTTACGACCTCTCGCATCGTGGACCGTATCAGCAACGGAATTCAAGCAACGCCAAGGGATGCACTGGTAGCTGATTTGGCTCCGGTTGAAGCACGGGGGCGTTGCTATGGCCTTCGCCATGCTTTAACAATGGGCGGCTCTTTGGTTGGATCGGCCGTGGGTGTTTTTTTAGCATCTGTAACTGGAAATAATTATCGTTTTATTTTTTGGTTTTCTGTGATTCCCGCCACATTCGCTTTTTTTATTGTGTTATTTGGGGTTTATGACCGGATAACGGACAGAAAAACAGATGATGCCCCCAAGCTTTCCATTTCAGGTGCCTTGGCTTTTTTAAAGTTTGAAAATTTATCCCAACTTCCTGCATCTTTTTGGAGATTGATGGTGGTTACGTTCCTGTTTATGACAGGAAATTTCACGGGCAGTTTTTTGATTTATGCGGCAGAATACCATGGAACTCCTGTCTATCTCTTGCCGATGGTGATGGTCATTCAAAATGTCGTCATTACGTCAGTGGCGTTTTATTTTGGAAAACTATCAGACCGATTTGACCGAAGGCTCATCCTAGCCCTTGGGATTGTGTTTTTAGTGTTGGAATGTTTAACCCTTGGTTTTTCGTTTAATATGTGGACTGTTTTTCTTGGGGTTGTTTTATGTGGGTTAGAAATGGGTATTTCTCAAAGCCCGCTTTTGGGCCTTGTTACAGACAATGCGCCTGACCATTTAAGGGGAACAGCCTTCGGTGTACTGCACCTGGTCAGCGCGTGTGCAGTCTTTATCTCTAACCTACTCATGGGGAATTTGTGGGAAATTTCTCCTAAAGTTGCTTTTTCTAGCATTGCAATTATCAGCTCTTTTGCGCTTCTTGGATTATGTTTTGTTCCAAAACCTGGTCAATCTGTTAAACTAGCTCCAGGTTCTAAAACCCAATAGCTTGTGATACCGATTTTAAGGGAAGGAAAGCCCCCCTGTGAAAGTGTTGAGTGAGATTTATGAAGAAGCGTGCCAAAATGGAACGTTACGTTCAGACCCTGCCCAGGTCGCACTTTTACCCTTGTTTGATCAGCTGATGTTAGATTTGGAGGAGCAAAAATCGCGTCAGTTGTTTTCCTGGCTGCGCAAGCCTCCCCCTCTAAAAGGGATTTATATTTGGGGAAAAATAGGTAGGGGTAAAACCTTGCTGATGGATTTATTCCAAAGCCATGCTCCTGTGCCAACTTTGCGTAACCACACGAATCTTTTTTTACACCAGCATTTTTTTAAAGCCCATGAAAAGGCAGAGAAGGGGCAAACAGAAGCTTTGTTTGCAGCCGTCAAAAAAATTGCAGGCCAAGCAAAGGTGCTGTGCTTGGACGAATTTCAAATAGATCATATTGCAGATGCCATGTTACTTTCGCGTTCGTTGTCCCTTGCCTTCAAGCAAGGGATAGTGCTGCTCGCAACCTCGAACACCCACCCTAAAAATCTTTACGCTAATGGCCTTCACCGAGAACGTTTTATACCGTTCATTGATACACTTTTAGAGCATGTGCAGGTTGTGTGCCTTGAAGGAGAAGATGATTATCGCATGCATGAAGGAGGAGTCAAGAGCCTCTATCTGCTGACCTCAGACACTGAGACACCCAAAATTTTAGAAAAAATTTGGGATTTGCTGACCCAACAAGCGCCAACCCGTGTAGGAGAAATCCAGCATCAAAAACGGATCTTGCGGCTTTCTCGTTTTGCAAACAAGGTTGGGTGGGCTACTTTCGAAGAATTATGCGGCAGACCTTTAGGTTCCGCAGACTATCGAGCGTTGATTCACAACATTTCTTATTTAATTTTATCAGACATTCCAAAACTTTCTCCCCATCAATTTAATGAAGCAACGCGTTTTATTAAATTGATTGATCTTCTCTATGAGGCTAAGATTGTAACGATTTTTTCAGGGGACGTTCCCATTCATGCGCTCTATCCAGTGGGACGCGGTACGGATATGTTTGGGCGAACGCGTTCCCGCCTTCAGGAGATGAGATCGTGGAAAATGCCATTCGATATGTCACCTACGTTGTAACAGCAGATGAGGAAGGGGTTCGCCTGGACCGCTGGGTAAAGCGACGATGGAGCCATCTATCCCAAGGAATTCTCCAAAAAATCCTTCGGAAAGGTGACATTAAGGTAGACGGAAAAAAAATATCTGCTTCATCTCCGCTGGTGCCTGGACAGATTATTTCAGTTTATACCCCCCTGGTAACGCCTCCAGAAGCAATTTATCCCTTGAAAAAAAAAGAAAAGCCCGTTTGGGGGCCGGAGGATTGGTTGCCCCTTAAAAGAGCGATTTTATATCAAGATGACGATATTTTAGTGTTGGATAAGCCATCTGGCCTTGCAACCCAAGGAGGCGTTAAACTCAGCAAGCACGTTGTGGGGCTTTTGGAGGCGTGGTTTGCGTCTGAGCAACAGGACGTAGGGGAGGGGGGTGCGATCAAGCCCTACCTGGTACATCGGCTAGATCAAGAAACCAGTGGCGCTTTGATGGTGGCCCTTAATCCTTTTTCGGCCGCATTTTTAGGAAAAGCATTTCAAGAGCGCCGGGTGGGAAAAAGTTATCGTGCCGTTGTATTGGGTCAATTTCCCAACTCAACAGGTGATCTCACTTTTTTTCTACAAAAGCGTCCAGGTAAAATGGGAGAAAAGATGGAAATTGTTTCGCCTGAAACCGAAGGGGGGCTTTACAGCAAAACCCACTACCAGGTTTTGGAACAAGGTGAGACAAGCTCGTGTGGTGGCGCTTCTTTTCTTTGGAGTTTTGTGTCACTGCACCCTTTGACGGGTCGAACCCATCAGCTTCGGGTTCATTGTTTAGAAGCTGCGGGGCCCATCTGGGGTGATGGGAAATATGGCGGAAATCAGGCCTATCCTTTGGGTAAACAGCCGCTCCACTTGCATGCAGCATCGCTTACGTTTCCACACCCCAGAGGGGGAACGTTGACGCTGGAGAGCCCTTTGCCATCAATGATGTTGGAAACGCTAAATTTTTTACGTTCAAAGCTGCAACAGAAAATCGACTCGTTTTAAAATGGTATTTTTGCAACAAATGGATAATTTATTCCTATTTGTTATAAAAAAATTGACTCAAAGATCTTTATGATTCTATATTTCGGCATCGTAGGAGATGCGAAAACAACAACAACTAAAATAGAGCAGAGGATTTAATCATGAAAAAAACAACATTAGCTTTCTTAGGAGCGCTCGCTTCCACATCCATTGCAGTTGCAGAAGAAGCTCCCATGCCAGCGCCTCAAGGTTCAGCATGTGGTTTTTCTGGATTGTATGCAGGCCTTGGCTTGGGGTATGATTTTGGGGAAGTATCAATAAAAGACGAATCGATTTCTCCAACTGGTTTTGGGGGTGGGCTGTTTGCTGGATGGGGTACTGAATTTTCAAAAATTTATTTAGGCGTTGAACTGGGATATTACCTCAATGCGGCCAAAAAAACGAAAAAATTCAATATTGAAGGCGCTTTAGAAGACATAGAAGCTAAAGTGAAGGACCGCATTGAGGTTGCTGCACGGATTGGTTATAACATAGGGCATATGCTACCTTACGCTAAAGTTGGCTATGGTTGGAGCCAGGGGACTTTAACAAATAAAACGACGAACATAAAAGGCTTTGATAAGAGGGCTTCTGGTTTTCTTTTGGGGGCTGGCCTGGACTATAAAATCAATCAAAAATTGCTGGTGGGCTTTGGTTATACTTACGCTGGTTTAGAAAAGAAAGTTACAGGTAACTTAACTAACAACTCAGAAAAAATAAAGCTTAAAAACCACAGCGTCATGTTGCGGGCTGCCTATCAGTTTTAAGCATTCATGATCTTTAAAGCAAAAAGGCAGTTGAGATTCCTATTCCATTGCCTTTCTTGCTTGAAGAGTCTGAGCAATAAATTTTTTATCTGAAAGGGTTTATCTGGCGTATTCGTTGGATTTTCGTCGAAGTGTTTTTGTCTTAAAGAAATTGGAGTCGTTAACATTTTTCTCAAACAGCTGAACGCTTTAAGGTTGAAATTTCAACGCTTGTGCGCTTGTCAAATTTTGAAAGGCAACAAACCCGCCCCTAAAAATTGACAGTTAGGCTTTGAAAAGAGACGTTGAGCAGGTCTCCGATGCTTTCTTTTATGAGCGCGCCCGCGCGTTTTCCTGCCCTTTCCCTGCCTTTTCCTCTTGCCATCCCCGCGCCCCCTTTGTCATCCAGGCCACCCCCTTTGTCATCCCCTCGGAGGCGGGGATCCAAGCTTCAACGCCTCTGCAGGCCTGCCTTCCTTAAGTTGCAGTTTTCAAGTTCTGAGGCATTTTTTTAAGCTTTTGAGGAGAATTTTCCTGGATCCCCGACTCCAAGGGGATGACAAAAGGGGACGGGAAGGACAAGAAGAAAGTTTTGCCAAAAATGACCATATCAACGCCTCGTTTCATAGTCGCCATGCAAGAGGCGGTCCCAAAACGGCCCCAATCTTGCTTCATCTAGAACCTTATACCGTTCTTAGCCTCAGCAAAATTGAGCCCCCATGAACGAGAGGCAAAGTCCATTCAACGGAAATTCAAATGTGCCCTCAATCAGCTTTCTCCAAAAATATGATATAAGATCTATTTAATAAGGGGTTGGCTGTATACATTTTTTTGTATTTCGAAAGTTATCATAAGGTCTTGCAAAAAAAAGAGACACAGCGTATTTTGAGATCTGTTCTTTGCAATGGGGTGTAGCCAAGTGGTAAGGCAACGGTTTTTGGTACCGTCATTCCTAGGTTCGAATCCTAGCACCCCAGCCACGTTTTCTTTATTTGAATGTCAGCTATGCAAACTTGGATTTTGAAATCAGAGCCGGAGACCTGGTCTTGGGAACAACAGCTGGCCCAGCGCACCACGTCTTGGGATGGTGTTCGTAACTATCAGGCGTCTCATTTTCTTCGTCAGATGGTTTTGGGAGATCTTGCCTTTTTTTACCACTCTGGGAAACAGCGCGCCATTGTGGGGCTTGTGAAAATCACAAAAACTTACTATCCAGACCCCAGCGATATCTCATCTCGTTTTGGCATGGTTGATGTTGAAGCGGTTTCAGCCTTAAAGCATCCCGTTTCCCTTCATCGCATCAAGGCGGAACCCTGCCTTCAACATATAGGTCTCGTGCGTCAAAGCCGCCTATCTGTTATGCCGATAGACCGTGCTAGCTTCCAATTAATTTTGGAATGGGGTGGCGGCCTAGAAAATCCTTCCGTTGCTTAAAAGGATCCCAAATGGGCTTGAAGCGCTTCTCGCTGTTTCAAAAAGATGTTTTGGATACCAGAACTTCCCATCTCGAGAAGCTTCGAAAATTCTTGGGCACAAAAAGCGCGCTGTTCTCCTGTGGCTTGAATTTCGATAAATTTTCCCCCTTCCTCAGAGGACATCACCAAATTCATGTCTGCATCGGCTTGGCTGTCTTCTGCATAATCCAGATCCAACAAAGGTGCATCTTTCACAAGCCCGCAAGAAACAGCCGCAACTTGAGCAAGTAACGGCATTTTTTTGATCTTTCGTTGGGTTAGCAACCCATTCAAGGCCAAGTAGAGTGCAACATAAGAGCCAGAAATTGCAGCCGTGCGGGTTCCCCCATCCGCCTGAAGAACGTCGCAGTCTAAGCGAACCTGGCGCTCTTCCAGCGCAATAAAATCCATCACAGCGCGTAAGGAGCGCCCAATAAGGCGTTGGATTTCATGGGTTCGTCCAGATTGCTTGCCTTTCGCGGCTTCTCGATCTGTCCTGCTATGGGTTGCCCGAGGTAGCATGCCATATTCAGCGGTTACCCAACCTTTTCCAGAATTTTTCAGAAAATGAGGAATCTTTTCTTCCACACTTGCAGTGCACAGCACGTGGGTATCCCCAAATTGCACCAGACACGACCCTTCTGCATGCTTAGAGCCAGGGATTTGAAAGTGAATAGGACGCAATGTTTCGGGACTACGAGAAAAGGCACGGGACATATTATATTCAATCCTTTGTTAAAAAAAAGCGGATAACCATTGATTTTTCCTTCTCTGGTTACTACATTTTGAGAGAGAAAAAAAGAAAAGTTTTCTTGACTGGTTAAAAAAGGGGGCATCTCATGTTTCTCGATCCACGCTCGACAGAAGTGTTTCGTTGCATTGTGGAAGCTTATATGGAAACAGGTGAGCCCATTGGCTCACGCACCATCTCTAAACGTCTGGGACTTTCTTTATCTCCCGCAACTATTCGAAATGTGATGTCAGACCTGGAGACAACAGGGCTGTTGTTTTCACCCCACACTTCTGCTGGGCGCCTTCCAACAGAAGCGGGCTTACGGCTTTTTGTAGATGGTTTGATGGAATTTGGAGACCTCTCCACTGCAGAGCAGGATCAGCTTGAAGAGCGGTGTCGCGCCCAGGGAAAAAGCCTTGAACAGCTATTTGAAGAAACAACCTTAACCCTTTCAGGACTTTCGAGATGCGCTGGCCTGGTGCTGGCTCCCAAAACGGAGGCCCCCTTGAAGCACCTAGAGTTTGTTTATTTGAACAAGGGACGCGCCATGGTTGTGATGGTGACGGAAGACGGGATGGTTGAGAACAGAATTTTAGAAATTTCTCCCCATCTTTCTCCTTCCCACCTAACGGAGGTGAGTAACTATCTCAACCGGTGGGTTGTGGGCAAGCGCTTGGAGGAAGCAAAAATTTTTATAGAACAAAAAATGAAACACCAACGAACAGAACTTGACCAAGCAGCGGCTCAGGTGATTGAGGAAGGTTTAGCTTTGTGGAGTGGGGAAGGCAACAGACGAACTCTTATCATCAAAGGGCAAGCCCATTTGTTAGAGGAAATTAAAGCTGTCGAAGATTTAAAGCACCTGCAAAGCTTGTTTGAAGCCCTTGAGACCCAAGAAGAGCTTCTCGGCCTTCTCGACATGACCATAGAAGCGGATGGTGTGCAAATTTTTATTGGCTCTGGAACTCCTCTTTTTCAGCTTTCAGGCAGTGCCATGATTATTGCACCCTATGGCAAGCTGAATGGCCATGTGGTAGGCGCTATTGGTGTGATAGGCCCCAAACGCATGAACTATGGTCGTATCATCCCTATGGTTGATTATACCGCTAAACTTCTTGGCCGTTTGATCAGCTAAATTTTTGCACTGAGCTTTTCTTTTTTTGCCCATTAGCCTAGATAGTGTCGTCAAGAGATATTAAGCTAAAGTGCCAGGCAACGAATGTGGGTTGCCGCAAGGAAGGAAGACGCGTTTTTAGCGTACCCGCGTGGCTATGCCTCTCCAGCGTTTAAGATGCAAGAAGGCATTTTCGACCAAGTGTCGGCGCTTGTATACTTCTTTATCATAAAAACGTTGTGTTTTTCGGTTTTTTTTTGGAGGAATAACCGCCTGAATGTCTTGCTTTTCAGCCATTTCTAGGATAG
>JBOFKI010000075.1:0-8080 GCA_051657245.1 Alphaproteobacteria bacterium
GCAAGTGGGGCTCTAAAAGGCTCCATACGTGATCAGAAATATCGTGACGTCGATGAGAAGCTGTCATAAAAAAATCCTTTTTTTGATTGATTCTACATATCATCCTAACATAAAAAAAATCTTTTGACGACAGTGTCTAATCTAACTTCTTTAATTTTTTTTGCTGCTCAAAATGAATTTAAAAAAGTTTCTAAAAATACAAGAGCTCTCAACCCTGCCTTTATGCCCCCATTTGAAAAAAAATTCCGACAGATTCCTACTGAGGAAAACGGATTTTTTATTGAGAGAATTTTTTCTGCACTCCGTCGGGAAAGAGCACAGAAAAGTATACAGCATCTTGTCTTCGACAATGTTCCGTGGGGACAAATTCCTTTTGAAATATTTTCACCACTTCTGAAAGAGCTTCAAAATCTTAAAATTTTGGAATTTCGCCAAACTGTTGTCGAATCAGAATTACTGAAAGATCTTTTGTCTCATTCAATAACTTTAGAAAATCTTTCTTTTAGCTCATGCTTTATGCGTCATGATTTTTTGAACAAAATAGAAGCAGTTCCTTCTAGACTCAAGAAGCTTTCTATTTCGCAGATCGGTTTTTTTGAAAATCCTCCAGGAAATTGTACGGCAGATTCTATCCCTTCTGGACTAACAGAGCTTTCACTTTCTTCGTGTTATAGGGTGGCGATTGATCAGCGCTTTCTTCATGAAGATAATTTCGAATCCTACCTTATACGAAAAATAGGACGTTCTTCTATCGGGATTAAGTGGCTTGCTGAACGAGCGCTTAAATTTGTAAATTTGGAACGTCTTACAGTTCGAGAACCGGAAATTTGTCTCGAAAATTTGGCATCTTATCCTGTCGATAAAATTTTTGATTTGGCACCTCAATTGAATTTTTTTGAATGGAGCTCTTGTTACCATGACGAATGGCGGCAAGAAAAAGAGATACAAGAAAAAGAGATAGAATTAGACCATCTAATCTTTGCTCAATATTGTAAAAAAAGATTTTTCAACTTTTTGCTTGGCTTTTCTTCTATTTTTTGGGAAAGAAGCACAAACAGTCTAACATTTGAAACAGATGACGCTTTTCTTCTCAACAGAAAATCTAGACCAAAAGTTTTGTTGGCAAAAGATAATTTTTTTGAACTTAGTAAAAAAACTTTAGATGAGGAAGAAACAAAGAAAGCAATAAAAAACTTTGAGAGCCTGATTGGAAAATTTAGGGGAATTGACTTAATTAGACTGAGCGAAAAAGATTTTTTTGCATTGAAACTTAAAGAATATTTAGAGAAAGGAAACATAAAAGTTGAGTTCATAGACTTAACTCAAGAACCCATTCCTGACTACGTTGTTGTAACATGTTCTAAGCGTGCCCAAATGGGTTTTAATGTTTTTGAACAAGGCACTGCTGTTTATGATCCAGATGTTTGCAAATATATGGCTTTGAAGTACAATTTATCTGAACAAGAGGTAAAGAAAAAATTTGAAGATGGAACTATCGATGAATTATTTAAGCACGCTTTTCAAAATGTGGAAGATTTAGCGGAATATCTGATAAAAAAGCTGAATCTCTTTCTTTTTACAGCTGAAGAACTCAGAAAAGCGCAGGAGCGCTTAGGATATTATCCCGCATCTAATCTGGCATTCCCTTACATTATTTATTCTAAAGATCCTCTACCTAACTCAGAAATCCCCATTGAATTTATAGAGCTTTTTTCGTCTGATTTTAATAATTTACCTGATTTTGTCGATTTTACGAAAGAGTATCTTATAAAACGTGAGGATCATACTAGGGAAATTCTAAACTATCCTCCCACAGAAATTTCTCCGACTCTGCTTCATCAGCTTGTTATAGCGTATCTTTTTCCATCTCCCTGTCAGCTGCTCCCCCTTTTAAAGGTCCAAGAGCGTGCGAAGCGTGTTGCGCGTGCCATATTAGGATTAGAGGAATCTGAAGCTGAACCAATGGAAGTAGAGTGAAAAAATTTCGAGGATTAGCCGATCTCCTGTTTTTTTAGATTGATGTATGCGTCAATCAGTTGGTCTGTGAAAACACCTCCTTCTTTCAAGAAAGTACGGTCTTGATCTAAAGTGTTTAAAGCATCCTTAAGAGAGACTGGAAAAGGACAGTCGGCGCTGTCCAATGGGGCTAATTTTAGTTTGCGTTTAATACCATCTAGACCTGCCATCAACATCCCGGAAAGCGCTAAATAGCCGTTGGCTGATGGATCTGGGAAGCGGGCTTCAATCCAGCCATTTTTGGATCTGAGCCCATAGGAAGGTCCAATACCTGACGCTGGCCGTTTATAACTGTTGCTCGTGGGATTTGTGAAAGCGCTTAGAGCTTTTCCATGGGAAACCAACCCTGCGATATAGTGACGTGCGGTTTGGGCTCTCTCTACATCAACATCTTCAGAAAAACACGAAACATCTTGTTTTAAAAGGGATTGGTTGATCTGCATGTTTAAGCCATGATCATTATCCAAGCATTTTGGCATGAAGCTCACTGTCTTCCCATAGGTAAAAGCGACGTTTTTTACCACATATTTATAAAATTGCAGATGATCTGCCGTTTTTACCAATGTATCATGACGAAAACCGAGCTGATGCTGACAAGGCTTGACCCCGTGAAGGTGTTGTGTGGGATTAAGCCCCATTTGCGCAAGCCCCACTAACATTTCATCTCGCATGTCATGGAACTGATCCACCGGGGGAACTGATAACCCCCCCCCTATTTCTGGTTTAAAGCTAAGATTCTTCTCCCCGTCCTCAAAGATAAAAAATTCTGGCTCTAGGCTAAAAAAAGCCTGATTCGCAATCTCTGTCTGGGACAGTAAATAAGCTTCAGCCCGCACTGCAAGGCTTCGCGGGTCTTTAGCGTAAGGCTGTTGAACGCATGGATCCCATACATCACAACACACAACAAGGGTTGGCTGCGCCGTAAAAGGATCTATCGCAGCTGTTTCAATTTTTGGCTTTAAAAGTAGATCAACTAATGTTTCATCATCCCAACCAGGAATCAAACTACCATCCAGAAAAACTCCTTTTTCCAGAAGGGCTTCGTCTAACGCTTTTGCATAAAGCGTCAAATGTCGCCAGGTGCCTTGCAAATCTGTAAAACGCAGATCAAGTGATGTCATCTCACGTTCCTCAAGAAAACGAAGCAATTCAATAGAAGACAAGAACATCAGCAAACCCTTTGGTTTTTTTTAAGCCTAGATATACATGCTTTTTTTCTTAAAAAATATGAAAATAAATAAGTAAACTCCCTCCCCTATGTCTAGCGTAATTTTAGCCAAATGATGTGAGGCTTTTTTCCTTCTACTGGGACCTATGGCGAAGTTGGCGAGAGCCCAAGTTATCAACCTTGAATGCTTTTATGAGAACTCAAAAAGATGTACGATGTGCTGAATTTTCATTTTCTTGACGCAGACGTTTTTAGAAGGTAGAGTCAACGGATATTTTATAAGAAACAGGTCCGCGAGTGTCGCGCACGTGTTCTTTTTTGTTGTCGTAAAGGGAATGTAAATCGTTGTTTCAACAGCTGACAGATCGTTTAACTCCTCTTCTCCAAAAGCTGAGAGGCAAGGGCGCGCTTTCTGAAGAAGATGTTGGCGCTGCGCTGCGGGAGATCCGCATTGCTTTGTTGGAAGCAGATGTGGCCTTGTCTGTTGTCAAAGCTTTTGTGGAATCTGTCCGAGAAAAAGCCGTTGGCCAAGATGTCTTAAAAAGCATCACCCCTGGTCAAATGGTAGTGAAGATTGTTCATGATCACTTGGTTGCTCTTTTAGAGTCTCCCGATGCTGGGTTAAATTTAGCGGCGGTTCCTCCAGTTGTGCTCTTGATGGTGGGGTTGCAGGGGAGCGGAAAGACAACCTCTACGGCAAAACTAGCTTCTTGGTTGACTGTTAAGGAAAATAAAAAAGTTTTGGTGGCGTCCCTTGACGTCTACCGCCCAGCTGCCCAGCAGCAATTAGAGGTTCTGGCTCAGCAAATCAAGGTTGCCTCTGTTCCCATTGTGCCTGTTGAAAAACCCCTCGAAATTGCAAAGCGTGCTCTGAAAATGGCGCGACTTGAGGGATTTGACGTTGTATTGTTGGATACGGCTGGAAGACTTCACCTTGATGAAACCCTTATGGAAGAGCTTCGGGTCTTGCACCAGGAAACCATCCCCCAGGAAACCCTTTTTGTTGCAGACGCTATGACGGGGCAAGATGCGGTTCACAGTGCCAAGGCATTTCAAGAAATTCTTCCCCTAACAGGGGTGGTGCTCTCTCGTATGGACGGGGATATGAGGGGAGGTGCAGCCCTTTCGGTTCGTCATGTGACGGGGTGTCCCATCAAATTTATGGGAGTTGGGGAAAAGCCTGATCAGCTTGAGCGGTTTCATGCCGAGCGCGTTGCGGGCCGCATTTTGGGCATGGGAGACATTGTTTCCTTAGTGGAAAAAGCAGCTGAAACCATCGAACAATCCGAAATGGAGAAGATGGCGCAACAGCTTGAGAAAGGTTCTTTTAATTTAAACGACCTGACACAACAAATTAAACAGATTCAAAAGCTTGGCGGTTTGGGCGGGCTTTTAAATTTTATGCCAGGAATGGGTGGCTTGAAAGAAAAACTCCAGCAGGCGAAGCTTGATGATCGCATCATCCAGCACCAGCTGGCTATTTTATCATCTATGACTCCTAAAGAGCGCCTTAAACCAGAAATCCTTAATGGATCTCGCCGGCGTCGCATTGCCCAGGGGAGCGGTCGTTCTATCCAAGAGGTTAATAAACTCTTGAAACAATACGACCAAATGAGTTTGATGATGAAGCGTATGAAAAAGATGGGCAAAAAAGGTATGATGCGGCAGGGCTTTCGGGGTTTGCTGCAGAAGTAATAACACCAACCGGTTCTGTGTTTAGAACCATTTTGAAAGGAAAAAAACTATGGCACTTAAGATTCGTTTAGCCCGTGCGGGTTCAAAAAAACGTCCTTTTTATCGGATTGTGGTTGCAGAGGCAACAGCACCGCGGGATGGACGCTTTGTAGAAAAAGTAGGGACTTATAATCCTATGCTTCCTAAAGAGCACACCCTT
The DNA here is from genome assembly GCA_051657245.1 of Alphaproteobacteria bacterium. GTDB lineage: Bacteria > Pseudomonadota > Alphaproteobacteria > Holosporales > JBOFFI01 > JBOFFI01. Next base: position 5,079 of record JBOFKI010000075.1, read on the forward strand.
CGGATCGTTTTGAACCAGGAGCGCATTCAACACTGGCTGTCCGTTGGGTCTCAGCCAACAGAGCGTGTGGCGCGCTTTTTAGGAACAGCAGGCCTTATCCCGATGCCGAAAATTCAAGAAAGGCCTCAAAAAGCTCTACCCAGGAAAAAAGCCCAGGAGCGGTTGAAGGAAAAAGCAGCAGCTGAAGAAGCTAAACTTTCAGCCCAAGCAGCAGACGCGTAAAAGGTTTTGTGAAGCTTTCGCGTTCTCAAGTTAATCTTTTTTTTGAACGGCTTGCGGCGGGAAATCCGTCTCCCAAGACAGAGCTTTTTTATACCAACCCTTACACGCTGTTGGTTGCGGTGGTGCTTTCAGCCCAAGCCACAGATGCGGGCGTGAACAAGGCAACGCCGCTTTTGTTTCAGGCTGTCTCAAGCCCCCAGGACATGTTAGCGCTGGGAGAAGAGAAGCTTAGAGAACTGATCCGCACCATTGGGCTTTATCCCACGAAAGCTAAGCATATCATGGGGTTGAGCCGCCAGCTGGTGGCGCTCCATGGGGGGGAAGTTCCCCAGACCCGGGAGGCGCTGGAAACGCTGCCAGGGGTGGGACGCAAGACAGCGAATGTTGTTTTGAATGCTTGCTATCAAAAACCTGTGATTGCGGTGGATACCCACATTTTTCGGGTCTCAAACCGAACAGGGCTGGCATTGGGAAAAACACCTTTAGAGGTTGAAAAAGGCCTGGAGGCTGTGATTCCCTCTAAATGGAAACAGGGGGCTCACCATTGGCTTGTGCTTCATGGGAGGTATATTTGTAAAGCCAGAAACCCATTGTGTGGTCAATGCCCTGTTCAGGATTTGTGCGCCTTTAGATTGTAAAAATAGAAATTCGGTTGCAGCTCATAAGCCAGTCCCTTATCAAATGATCCTCTATCATTTTTTTTGGAAAAGCTGGTTGAGGGAACCTTTGATTCCGTCGCATGGCTTTAGCTTCTCGCCCATTTGGGCTCAATTTTGTTGAGCTCTGGGGAGTAAGGTGGTAGGCAAAGCAGAATATACCACGCTTTTGGGGGCGGCCTCTTGCCTGGCATTTCTGACAAAAAATGTCACCTCTTCCACGATATGTCGAATTTAATCTTCCTTTCCAAAAAGGTTGAGCTTTGTCTTAAAATCCCTATGGTCCGGCATATTTTTCAAAAATAATTAACCGTAGTTAAAAATATATTGACACATGATGCTTTTATAGGTTAATAAATTGATTGTTGGTAATTTTTTTAAGGAGTTTTATCTTATATGAATAAAAAGTTTTTATCGGCATTTTTTGTTTTAACCCTTGGGATTTCCTCGGTTGCTTTGTCAAAAAATGCTCCCCAAGGTTATTTAGATTGGGGTGTTCAAAAAATTTCTAGTGCTGCAAAATTTGGTGTTCAAGAGGTTGTCCGTTACAATTTAAAAGCCAGCAAGGAAAAAATTGGTAAAGAAGTCAGATCACTTCTTACAAATTATTTCGCGGCAGAAGGAGATTTGGTCGTTCAGATTGATGGAAAATTACTCCCAGTGATCCATAAGAATCTATCCCTTGAAAGAATATTTTTGAAAAAACTTCTAGGCTTTTCACCTGAAGAGGTCCTTCCAGCTTTTGCTCAAGGTTTAGGTCGTAAGGTTGTCGATTATGGTTGTCAAGAAATTTTCGCAGCGCTTACAGAAAATTCTTTCGCAAATTTGATGGATAGCTTAACAAACAAAATTTTGGATAACATTTTTCCAAACCAAGGTGCTTCTAAAGCTAAAGGAGAAGCAGAACCTTTGAAACAAGATCCCAAGGGTAAAACTTTAACTCATTTTGAAGTTGAAGCGCTTTCTAAGAAAATTTATGAGCAAAATATAAATAAACCTTCTGAAGATTTTGAGCTTAATGTCGGGAATGTTCAAGAGTATATTAGCGTTTTGTTTAAAGCAAAATTAGATGGTTTAATTAGATCTATAACTGAAACTGTTGTGCAAAATGCAAGTAAAACTGCTTCAAATCAAGTTACTAGCCTTATGGTTTGGGGGGTTGGAAAACTGACGAGACTCCCTAGTATCTTCGCAGATCCCGTGTTAGAAGCGACGCTTAAGAAAACTGGTGTATCTGACAAGATACAAGCTGTTATGGATGGAGCGGGTCAAGGCATTGTGGGAAATATTTCCAGTATTATGAGTGCTGAAGATAATCAAATTCTTATGAGGCATGAGTCTTCAAAGAGTGAGTCTGTAAAAGTCGAAAACGATGTGTGGGAACTCCTTACAGAGGTTACGACCCTTGGTAAAATCCAAGCTGCGGTTTCTAAAAAAGCTTCTGAAGCAGTCAAACCTGTTGTTAAGGAAATCAAAGAAACAACGCAAGCATTGAAAGACACTTTTTATCCTGGAGAATTTCCAGAGGAAGAAGCAAATGGAGAAGCTTTTTCTGAAGATAGTTCCTACATGCGGGATATGAATTTAAACACACCTGAAACATCATCCAGATGGTTTGGCTCCCTCCGTAGCTGGTGGAGGAACTAGAGATTTGTATTGATATGGTTTTTAAAGATCCACATTAAAAAAATCTAAAAGCGCGAAGGGAAATTCCCCTCGCGCTTTTTTTTCATAAGGATTGTGCTTCCATCGCCCCCCCTTTGTCATCCCCGCCTCGTATTTTGTCTCGGATGGTTATCTATAGGGTGTATAGTCCCAGGTTGTGATGTTGTAACATCAAGAAATTACCCTCGAAGGAGGATTTATGGGACAGATATTACACGGATGCGCCAAAACGACTGAGGCAGTGCGTAGGGCAATCAAACATAGTCAAGAAAGTTTGAAAACACTTGCTCAAAAGTATGCTATTAATCCAAAAACGGTTACGAAGTGGAAGAAGCGAGAAACAGCGAAAGATATTCCGATGGGGTCAAAAAACCCGCATTCCACAACGGTTTACCTTGGAGGAGGAAGCCGCATGCGTAGCGTTTCGCAAGCATACGTTATTGCCCCTGGATGATTGCC
>JBOFKI010000076.1:0-3262 GCA_051657245.1 Alphaproteobacteria bacterium
GGGGCGCTGTCCAATACCAATTAGTCATAACATAGATCCAGGAGTTATTAGACAGGCGGGGGCACCATGTGTTATAATACTGCATCAAGACCCAGATCCGCCCAGAGGAAATTGTGCATAACCATTCACTATGACTGAGGAATTATTCAGGGGGGTAGGAATACCGCATCTGACACCGGAACCGTTAGACGTAAAGGGGCTGGCCTAGGTGCATGGGAAACCGGCACTTATCAAGGGCACTTATCAAGACACCTTATCAAGGCACCTTATCAAGGACTCCCCACGGGCAACCATGGGGGATCTGTCCTTTGTCCTGTCCCTTGTTTTCTTCAGCGGTAAGGGATTATCTGCGCGGGGTGAGTTGCTACGGCGGACAGGGCAGCCAAGGACAGGAGAGCCCCCGCGCAAGAGGGAGATTTAACAAGGGATTAGCATAATAAAAGGGGAGGAATGTCAAACCCTTATTTAGTCCCTGTAATACGTCTAAGGCGTGCTAGAAAACGCCTGTAACGCTCTATAAGCGCAGGGAGGGGCCAAAAATCAGGGGGTCTAACCGAGTGCATGGGCAGGGGTCACAAAAGCCCGCCACGGCGTTTTGAATGTTTTGATAACATAAAGATCTTCGATTTAACCAGGTATTTATTGACAGTACGGGGGAGAATATGCAACGCGCCCCCGTCTCCTTTATAAGTGTAAGCAGTAGAAAAAAGGTATTGATCCCCATGATAAACCCTGTATAGTGGGCGGCAGTTGAGAGGGACAACGGGCGGGGGAAAGTACCGTCTAAAGTTCCGACTTATACAAACGGCCCTAGATCTATCCGGCAAAATCCGGTATAGTGGGCAAGGAATGGGGATTACTGCTTTGCGGTGATCGCCATGACGAAAGGGGGAGAGTGTCGAGAGGCACACTAGAACCAAGCCCCCAAACAGTGCGAGTCACTGCCTAATGTGTGAAGCCTTGCGAGGCTTTATATACGATTGGTGAAGGGGAACCGCCGAGGATAACAAGCGAGTTTCATCTTAGATCTACCGCGTCAGTATTGACCATGAAACAGAAGCCGAACGGCTGGCCATCATGGGATTGCTGGGGGGATAACAACTGATCAAGATGCTAACGGACTTGCCAGAGCGGCCCGCCGAGACCCGGCGAAACTTCACGGCGTATAGGGTGAGACCCATGTTAGGCGGTGGCGAACGGCTGATAGTACGTTTCCCGAGGTGAAAAAGGGGGCGATACGAGCGAAGAAAGATCCAGACCACTAGGCGCGGATTTAGTAACGAGTTAAAACAAGCATTAGGCAAGGTTTAACATAAACATGATTAAGAAACGGCGAGCGATAGCAAGCAAGGGATAACCTTTCTGTTATTGGCCGAGGACAAAGCACAAAATAGATCCATCTATTGCTTCCATCCTTTGTTTGATACTCACTCCCCCGTTTAATCCCTCAAAACTTTTTATGATTTAGGGCTTGACTCTCAAACCTTAAACAATATAAAGTACACACATCGGCGCAATACCGCGCCACAATTTGAAAAGGGTAAATAAAATGTCTAACGTACAAATGCGCGATTCCCAAATACTGGCCCAAAGTGTAACCAAGAATTACACCAAAGAATCCACTAAAGATCTGATCTCTCGTTTTAAGAAAGGGCAAGAGGAATCTGCCGAGAGTATTGTAGAGGCCGTGCGCCTTGGTGTTTGTGTGCTGGTTGAAAAAGGCTCTAACCAGACCATTAACAACATCTTGTCGGTTTCTAACTCCGATACTCGCCGCCTGATCCAGAAACTGATCCAAAAAGTGACTGTTTATCAGCTGGTTTCCCCTGTATCTGACGTGCTGAAAGCAGCCAAAGAGACCCTGAAAACCATCAAGGGTAAAAAGGAATCAACCGCCGAGGAAATCGCCGCCGCCGAGCTGGAATTGTTCAACGCCCAAAACGCAAATGATGATCATGGTTTGCTGCTGGTAGGCGGCAAGGCTAAAGCCGAACTGAAAGTAAAACGCAAGGTAAAAAAGGATAAAGATACCGGCGTTGAAACCGAAACCATGACCGAAAACGGGGTTAAAACCCAAGCGGGGGCAGATAAAAACTTTATCGCCTTTATGGAAAAATTCGAGGGCAATATTCTCCTCTGGGGTGAGTTTAACCACTTGACCGAGAAGCGCGAAACTGCCCGAGAGACTAAGCAAGCCGAGATCGCAGCGGTTAAGGCCGAGCGCAAAGATTGGAGCCCGCGCCAGTTGCACACCGCCCACATTGAGAAGGTAGAAAAAGCCGTTAATCGCCTGATCAAAGATAATGCCGAGGATGGTATCCCTAAAGACCTAGCCGAGGAAATCACCAAAGCGATCCAAGCGACTGTTAGCGGCTACCATGACAACATCGAAAACGCCACCAAAGCGCGACTAGCCGCCGAGGCACTGGCAGCCGAGATCGCTGAATATGGTGCCCGTGATGCGGATCACCTTGCCGAAATCAAGGCCGAGAAACAGGCCGAGATTGCCCGAGAGAATGCCGAGCGCCGAGCAGCGGCAGCGGCAGCCATCGAGGCAGCGGCACAAGGCGAGCAGGAACAAGAGGCCGCATGATCAAAACCTGAGTGGTATAAATAAAAGGGGCTTTCGAGCCCCTTTGTTTTATTCTACTAATAGGGAATTGACATGACCAAAACCAAATTAAGCCTAGCCAAGCCTAGATTAAAAGGCGAGGTTAGTATTATACGCCGAGGCAGGGACAGGAAAGAATCTAAATCTATAACCCCCATTACTGGCCTTGATAGGTTGATCGCCCGAGAGAATGCCGCCGGAATGTCTGCCACCGTGGGAGAGCACACTTTAAAAGGGTATGCCGACTATTCAGATCCCGATCCGGTACGACTAAGGCGACAAAAACCCAAGCCCCTAACACTTGATCAAAAGGTTAAGCAACAAGAAAAAAGAGACAAGGCGGGAAACAGTAGCGCCAAAAAGGGCCGAGTGCCCATGTCAGAAGTGATCAAACACTTAAACAAGTGATAGCAACAAAAAACTAAAAGCCTCAATGGTTCGCCGTTGGGGCTTTTTTGTATCCAACGATCAGGGAGAGGGGTTCGGAGTCTCCAGGAATTTCAGACTGCTTGAAACCCCATTCTTGAGAATCTAATTAGACAGGGGGTAACACCGGGTCTAAAACTGTGCCGTTTTGCCTACGTAGTGCTTTTTGATATCGAAAATAGTTACCAAAATTTTAGAATTGAAAGGTAAAAATTGTGTCTGTTA
>JBOFKI010000077.1:0-1811 GCA_051657245.1 Alphaproteobacteria bacterium
GAGATGGTCACAGTGGGTGACGCAATGTCTGAATCCGACCGTGGTGAAATCTTTGCCAAGGCCGAGGCCAATCTCATCAACAACAACGAAAAGCTGTTCGATGAGTACCAAGACCGGTTGACCAACATCTCCCTGCTCAGTCAGGCGGGTGATGGGACTGGTGCTAAGGCCCAGATTAAGGCGACCCTTGCGTGGCTTGACCGCTACCAGCCGAGTGACCGAGTGACCGCCCAGCGGCGTGAGCTTGCGCAGCTTGAGCGTCAGGTCTCATCCAATCAGCTGGCCCAGAGTATGGCAATCCGTAAGGAGAACGCCAAGAAGGCCGAAGCGTTGGAACAGGAAGGCGCTGCCATGGAGCTGATGACTGCCTATTCACAAGGTCAGACCGTGAACTGGGATGCTGTTCCAGCTGCTGCATATGACCGAGTGGTGACCAAGCGTCTGCAAGCAATCAATAGTGCAGGTCTGAACCCTCAGGATGCCGCTGTGGCCTATGGTCAGATTATCGCCATGTCCCCTCCGACGTCCAACGCTCGGAAGACGCTGGGCAACCAGTACGCTGGTGGCTTGGAACAGGTGAAGATGTCGATGGTTGTTCAGCAGAACGGTCAGGGTACTCAGGAGATTCCGCCTCAGGTGAACTCCACGTTGCAGCTGTTCAAGGCTAACCCTGCGGTTGCCCAAGCGGTGATGACTCCGCAGCAGTACCAAGAGATGGCCATCCTGTCTGAACAGGTGGACAAGCTCGGGTGGGTCGGTATGAACTCCGTAGCGGCCAACATGAAGTTCGACTTCGAGCAGGAGCAGGAGTTTACCCGCAGTGCGGCCACCATGGCCTCCGAGCTGGGACTGAACCCTGCGCAGACTGAAGCATTCATGATGGATGCCCGTGTGACTGCCAAGACTTCCCAGAAAGGCGGGTGGTTCTCCGGTGATGGCCCTAATATCAAAGGCGGCCTAAAGGCTACCCGCGACAAGTGGCAGAACCGGCAGACCGAGCTGTCAACTGGTTTGTTCGTTGAGCGTGACAAGCTGACTGCGTTCAGTAACCCGAAGACCATCCCCGTGGTGGAGTCGGCGCTGAAGCAGAAGATTGAGACCATCAAGGCCGAAGGTAAAGACCTTGGGTTCACCTACTACCACCTGCAAGAGCGTGAGAACGGTAAGATGGCCATCATCAACACCCAGCTCGGCATCGTAATGTACGAAGGGTCTCCTGACGACATCTACCGCGAGCAGATGCAGCGTACTCAGGACGCAAAGCCTGACGCTCTGGATGAGCTCCGTGGTGCTGTCAACGAGTCCAGCATGAAGAAGACCGAGCGTCAACAGGAGGTTAACTCCATCCTTGACTCCCGCATCTACAAATAAGCCCTCACTATAGGGAGACGTAGCGCTCCCTTTCATTCTCTCACATAAGGAGGTAATCATATGGCTTCTGGCACCCGTGCCCCTAGCACAATCGTGACTATCAACCTGACAGGGCAAACCGACTTCAACATCCCCTTCGAGTATCTCGCTCGGAAGTTCGTTGTGGTCACCCTGCTGGGTACTGACCGTAAAGTCCTGACTCTGAATACCGACTACCGGTTCGTGAGCAAGACGGTCATCTCTCTGGCCAACCCGACCCCTGCTGGGTACACTCAGTTGGAACTGCGTCGTGAGACCTCTGCGACTGAACGCTTGGTCGACTTCCATGACGGCTCTATCCTCCGCGCCTATGACCTGAACCTCTCTCAGATTCAGACTCTGCACGTGGCCGAGGAAGCGCGAGACCTTACCGCTGACACCATTGGTGTGAACGATGAGGG
>JBOFKI010000078.1:0-1358 GCA_051657245.1 Alphaproteobacteria bacterium
GATGTGTGTCACTTTGACTTTGTACTGGTGATGCAAGCCTACCAACTTTGGCAGGGGGGTAGGCTCACACCAGAATTAGCCCGAAGGTGGGCAGTTGCCGTTGAGTTAGACTCTGAGCATCTCATTAATCCCGACGGTAGCGTTAAGAAACCCCCCACAAACAGATTACTCCAGATGCCACGAGGACACCTGAAGTCTACGCTTGTTGTGGGGTATATCATGTGGCGCATTTACCGTAACCCCAACATTACTATTCTGCATGCCTCCAACATTAAGGAACTCAGTCAAAGTTTCATACGAGAGCTTCGAAACTACTACGAGGACGAGGGGTTGCAGACTACTGTTTGGAACTCACGCCCCCACATTAGGGGTAACCTTATCCCCCCACTAGATAAGTCTAACCGCAGGTACTACGGAGACGAGAACGAAGCTGAAGACCGCAAGGTTGTCTGGTCTAACGAACAGCTGCAGATGTTGAGGGGGGTTAAGCGGAAGGAACCCACCATCTTTGCTACCTCAGTAAAGGCTAAGTCTACCGGGCAGCACTACGACATCGTGATTATGGACGACATCGTAGACTTCGATAACTGTGCAACCCCCGCTAAAATCAAACAGGTTAAGCGCTGGGCTGGAGACGTAGCTTCTATCCGCACAATCATTACCTACAAGCAAGAGTGTGGGGTTATGCCTGATGGCACCCGCCTAGTTGAGATTTTGGGGGATGAGTATGTGGTTACCGGTACGCACTACGACCCCCAGGACTACTATGCGTTCATTAAAGAGCAACGTAATGACCTGGAGTTTGTAATCCTTAACCGTAACATCTACCGTAACGGTAACGACCCTAGTGAGGGGTACCTGTGGAAGGCGTTTACTGAGAGCAGAGAACGTAAGATACGTGCTGAGCTTAGTGAACTACCTGGGGTGTTTGAAGCCCAGTACCTAAACTTGGTTAACAACCCTGCGTTGCAGGTACTGACTACCGATTATGTTGTTTGGATGCAGCAGGAGCACCTACTAGAGAACCGCGGCAGCGAAGGCGTGAGTTTTAGGTACCCAGATGGGTCCAACGATGTGTTCGTGCCCATTATGGCAGTTGACTTTGCAGTAAGTCTTAGCTCTAGGGCTGACTACACTGCGATTGCTGTGGGGGGTAAAAGCTACCAACGTAAGCTAGTAGCCTGTGACTTCAGTGTGGGGCACTACAGTGTGGAAGCCACCCTCAACGAGATAGTGAGACTGGTTAAAATGTGGGGGATTAAGCGCATGTACATTGAGACTATCGGGTTTCAGGCGCTATACCGAGACATGATTATCAAACGCTTAGCTGCTGAGAAGCTAATGTGTGGGGTGTTAGA
>JBOFKI010000079.1:0-11835 GCA_051657245.1 Alphaproteobacteria bacterium
CCCCAAGAAAAAGAAACAGTCACTCAGCCCCAAACCGCCCCCTCCTTCCCTTGGGGGGAAGAAAAAGTGTCGAAGGCGTGAAAGTTTCCGTTGCGCCAGAAAAGAAAAATCGTTTAACATCTTGTTTAGCCTTAAATGACTCTGCGCGAGTCGTTAAAGGTTAGCGGCATCGGGGAGTTAGTGCTCCCTGGTGTCGCGTGTTTGCCCCTGAAACATTTGTTCCAGAGACGCGAAATAAGTTCAGCGGGTTTTATGCAAGAAAAGCAGGTGCCTCCAAGCTTTTCAAGCACTTACCAACCAAACTTAACCCCCAACCTAGCAAATTTTGTCTTTAAGATCAATCAATTTTATTTCGAATTTGTGTCTTTCCTGCGCGCCCTTTGTCATCCCCGTGGCCTTTTGTCATTCGCGTCCCTCTTTGTCATCCCCGCGCAGGCGGGGATCCAGGGAAAATTTAAAAAATGCCCCAGAACTTGAAGGCTGCAGCTTAGAGAAGGTTTGCTTGCAAAGGCGCTGAAACCTGGATTCCCGCCGCCGCGGGAATGACAAAGCGAGGCGGGGATCCAGGAAAACCCCTATAGAAATGACGCTTCAGGAGAAATTCCAGGTGATAAAATTTTCTAGATTCCCGCCGCCGCGGGAATGACAAAGAGAGTGGTGTGGGAAAGACAATGTTTGAAGCTTAGGTTCCCACTTCTGCGGGGATAAGAAAATTTTATGAAAATTTTTTCATCAGACACGTTTTAAATAGCAACTGTTCTTTCAGCCTTTTTTTTCTTGGATATTGCCCCACCCTACTCTACAGGGTACCCAACCTTTTGCAGTTTTTTCTATGTTAATGTAACACCAACCTCCCTGCTTTTCCAACAAAGAGGCAATCACACCCTTTTCTAAACGCGCAATGGCACCACTATCCAAGCAAGGTGCATTTCTCAATATAACTTCATTTTCTAGAATGAGTATCGTCTGTTTGGCGCTTAACAAACTTTGATGAACCCAGCCTTGCTTTCCTTCAAAGTCCTCAATTTTTCGCCAATTATCAAAATCAGCCAAAACTTTCACAGGCAGACTTTTCCGAACCAATACCCAACAAATGGGGTAGTGAGATCCAGGGCCCGTCCTAACATTGACTTCTGAAGATTTCAGGGAAGCAAATCCAACTGCTGCTGGCTGCACTGCAGAAACAGCCTCAGCAAGAGAAAATACAAAACCGAAATAATAAACAATCCCCCAAAGAAAAACAGAAGACAGCCCTCGCTTACATTTGGCTAAATTTGAAGAAGATACAAAAACGTTGTGAAATAACATATTTTCTTTGCTTTCAGTGGGCAGCAGCCAGCGACTCACCCCCCAACCTACGAAGAGACAACAACTTTCATCCCAGTTGAACCGAACCCCCCGCGTGCTTCTTCTCGTTCCAGCTGGGCAGAAAGCTCCCACTCAACACGAGAAAATGGGGCAACGACAAGCTGTGCGATGCGATCCCCTCGCTCCACAGAAAAACCATGCTCCCCCAGGTTGATCAGCAACACCTTCATTTCCTGACGGTAATCAGCATCTATCGTACCTGGCGCATTCAAAACTGTTACACCTTGCTTGAGCGCAAGGCCCGAACGAGGACGAATTTGCCCTTCATACCCCTGGGGAAGTGCGATGCACAAACCCGTCGGGACCAAAACCCGTTGAAACGGCTTCAAGAAAATTGGCTCTAAAACAGCGGCGCACAGATCAAGCCCCGCACTTTCTTGGGTTGCATAAAAAGGCAAAGGAAGCCCTTCCGCGTGAGAAAGCTGCTTCACCAAAACATTTAAAGGCTTGTTAAGCTGTGCAACGCCAGACATGTCTGTTTCCCCCTCTTTTCCAACAAATCCTTAAGAAGCAGAAGTCCCCTCAACGGTTTCAGGCGATGACTGTTTCGACGCCGTTTGATGGCCATAAAAGGTACGCTCTGCGATACGAGCCTTTTTACCACGCAACTCCCGGAGGTAGTAAAGTTTCGCACGACGCACAACCCCTTGGCGAACCCGTTGAATGGTAATTAAGGGAGAATAGAGGGAAAAAACCCGCTCAACACCTTCACCATAAGAGATCTTACGAACCGTCACAGAGGAATTGATGCCTGCGTTTTTCCGGGCAATACAAACACCCTCATAAGATTGTGTACGCTTACGATCACCTTCTTTAATCTCAACGAGTACCTTGAGGGTATCCCCTGGTCGAAAATCAGGGATAGACTTTCCTTCCATAAGACGATTCAGGTGATCCTGCTCAAATTGTTGTAACATGTTCATAATTTAATCCTCACTTTTCTCATTCATACCACGTTGTTGATAACGTGTCCATAAGTCTGGTCGTCGCGTTTGGGTCAATTTTTCTGCCTGAGCTTGCCGCCAAGCCTTAATCTTTCCATGATGCCCAGAAAGGAGAACTTCTGGCACTTCCATTCCCTCCCACGTCCTGGGACGCGTATAATGCGGGTATTCCAGCAAACCTTGGGAAAAACTCTCCTCTTCCAGAGATGCTCCCGTCCCAAGCACACCAGGAATAAGCCGCACACAAGCCTCAAGAAGCGCCATGGCAGCAAGCTCTCCGCCTGCCAAAACAAAATCACCCAGGCTCACTTCTTGAAAACCCCGCGCATCCAAAATACGCTGATCCACCCCTTCATATCGACCGCATAATAGAACCAAAGGCATATCAGATTCAACCCATTCTGTCACGCTTTTTTGAGAGAGGGTTTGTCCCCTTGGGGAAAGATAAATCATTGCTGGAGTTTTTGCTGGTTTGGTCTCTGGAAGGCACCGTAATCCTGCCTCAATTGCCAGGTCCAAGACATCAGGCCGCATCACCATCCCAGGCCCTCCACCAAACGCAGGCTCATCAACCGTTTGATGCTTGTCCAAAGCAAAATCTCGAATATTTAAAACGTCTAAGCCCCAAAGACCTTTCTCAAGTGCTTCTCCTATAATGGAGGCTCCCAAGGGACCCGGAAAGAGTTCTGGGAAAAGCGTCAAGACGACGCTGTGAAAGCGACGGTCTGTTTCCACTAGCGTTCTTCGTTTTTTTCTGGCGCCTCTTCCCAAGAATCGAGCACAATAAATTTTTCAGATAAATTAATTTCTGGAACAAAATCCCGAGTAAAAGGAATTAAAAAAGAGGCTTTTTTATCTTTTCCCTGGGGAAGAATTTCTAAAACGTCGCTCTCCCCAACCTGATGCACCGCATAAACCCTACCTCCGGCGTGTCCATCAGGCTTTCTAACTTCAAGCCCAACCAAATCTTTATAATAAAATGTTTCTTCGTCCAAGCTTGGGAGCATTTCTTTTGAAACATGAAGAAGCTGACCATGAAGTGCTTCTGCTTGGGTTCTTGAGGGTATGCCCTCAACCATCACAATATACGTCCCTTTTTCCTTATCAGGCTTATGTTTTTTGATCTTCAAGGGGGGTGTTTCTTCCGAGATCAACAAATAGGGATAAGAAAAAAGCGTCAAAGGGTTTTCCGTAAAACTTTTAATCTTAACGGCTCCTTGAAGGCCATGGGGAGCTACAATTTTTCCGACTACAATCAACTCCACCTATCGACTCCCCCATTTAGCCCTAGGCGACACATTTTTCCGGACTGGCTCGCAAAAAAGCTTTTACATTTTCCAAATCATCTGGCGTATCAACGCTTAAAGGAAGGGGAACGTCCACCACAACACCAGCAATGGTCAACCCATTATCCAAAGCTCTGAGTTGTTCAAGACTTTCCCGTTTTTCTGAATCGCTTTGAGGCATTCCGACGAAAGCCTTGAGAGCTTCTCTGCGGTAAGCATAAACACCGATATGCTGATACCAAGGCTCAAGGGGCTTCGTATAAGGCATTCGGCTGAACCCGACTGCATTCCCCCAAACCACACCCTGGTGAGCAGCTGGCGCTGTTTCAAACTTTGCTTTGACAACGTGAGATGCTTCTAGATCACCCGCTTCAAGCTTGCGCACGACAGGGGTAGAGATGGAAACGGTATGGTCTACCTGGAGTGGAAGCAACAGAGGCATCAAAAGGGATGGCTCAAATACAGGTAAATCTCCTTGGACATTTAAAACATAAGCATAGCGCTGCTTTGGGTCAAATGCTTCAACAGCCTGGAACACAATGTCTGAGCCTGTCGGAACAGGATCTTTAACCCAAACTGCGTTCCCACCCGCTTTCTCAACAATTTCCGCAATTTCTGCATCCGCACAGGCGACAACAACAGGACCGACAGCAGCCCTGCAGCTGCGTTCCCAAACATGCAAAATCATGGGTTTCCCCAAAATATCTGCCAAAGGCTTCCCCGGCAAACGGGTGGAACCCAGACGGGCAGGTATTACGACAATACAATCAGATGTAGACATCAAAACAGACCGATAATTTTAAATTTACAAAAAAGGTTACCCACAGTGCTCTAAAGGTTTTAAACCGTTTCCTCTTCCTTGGGCGCGTTTGCACGTAAAAATTTTTGCTTGGCTAAATCTGCTTCTTCTGAGGATTGTGCTACGATTAAGAAAATCGTCGTCAAGACATCTGAATGAAGCGCCAAGCGAATCGTGTGATTTCCAATAGATTTAAGGGGAGCATCCAAAGCTACGTGCTCTTTCTTCACCGAAATGCCCTCTTTTCCAAAAGCTTCAGCAATGTCTTTGGCAGTAATGGAGCCATAAAGTTGTCCACTCTCTCCCGCTTGGCGCACCATCGTTATCACGTAAGATTTGAGGGCAACAGCAAGCTCTTCAGCATCTTTAAGCTTTTTTAAGTTCAATGCTTCTAACTGCGAACGTTGCTCTTCGAAAAGCTTAAGATTTTCTTCTGAAGCCCGCAGCACTTTCTTTTGGGGAAGCAAAAAATTTCGGGCATAACCGGAACGTACGCGAACAATATCCCCTATCTTTCCAAGTTTTTTAACATTTTCACATAATACAACGCTGATCATCATCTTTTTTTCTCCTTTTTCAACTTTATGAAGGATCGCCTAAACGACGGCGGATATGAATCCAAGGCTCAAAAAGCCCTAAACAAACAAGTGCCAACAAAGGCCACACCAAAAACACTAAAAGCCCGTATAGAGCAACAATTCCCCACTTCTCTTTTGAAAAGGCCCTGTAAACTCTGTGCACAACAGAAAACCCCTCTAGCAAAAAAGGAAACAGAGAAATGATGGCCAGATTTTTTGCCATCACACTTAAATCCCCTGAAAAGAAAACAATTCCAACAAGGGAAGCAACCAACAGCCAATAGTTCCAATTTTCTATTTTCCAATAGTTGAAAGAAAGATTTAGTTGCTGATTTTTTTGAAACCACTTAAATAGCAACTGGGCTATCATCAAATTACACAACGTCATCAACATCCAAGAAAAGCTGATGATTCCTGAAAAATAGTTTTGGACCCAAGAAAAAAAAGTCTGATTAATTGAAGTTTCTCCCTTAGGAAGGGAAGCTGCGAACTTTTGAAGAGGCTCTCCTAAGATTTTTTCTAAATCTGTTTGGGCGATCCAGACATGAAAAAAAACAGTTAAAACACACCCCATCAAAAGAAGGCACCGACCAATCAACGGGTCTGCAATTTTCTTTGAAGTCGCGCGTGCACGACCACTTTTTTGAAGCAATTTATGGCGTTTGAGAAAGTAAGCAAATAGAACAGCAGGCGTTACATAAAGCAAAATATAGGTAACCAGCTGTCCTTCTGCTGCAAACAAAAAGTGCAGCAAGCTTGCAACGGCTCCCCCAAGCAAAACTTCTTCGTAAGATGCAAAAAAGCAAAGCAAAAAGAAAGGAAGTTGGGCAAAATAACCCAAAAAAAGAAGAGGCAGCGCAAAAACCGCCCCTAATGACAACATAAAAAAGCTGAAAACACCAGAGAAGACGGACAACGCAATGGATAAAACATGATCATGACGCATAAGACAATAACCAAACCTACGTACTAAAAGGCAGGCAGAGGGAACTTGAGTCCCCTGCCCCCGTTTGCGTTTTTATTCCCCAACGTATGGCATCAAAGCCAAAAAACGCGCGCGCTTGATGGCAATCGCCAATTCCCTCTGCCGCTTTGAGCAAACAGACGTGATGCGGCGAGGAATAATCTTACCGCGCTCTGTGACAAATTTTTGGAGAAGCCTTGAATCTTTATAGTCAATTTTAAGAGCATCTCGACCAGAAAAAGGACAAACTTTGCGCCGCCTAAAGAAGCTTTTTTTAGGAGAAGCCCCGGCGGACGATGGCTGAGAAAAAGATGTTGTTGGCTGCATAGACGCTATCTCCTTACGGTGCGGTTGCTAAAGGCTCAGAATCTGGTTCGAAAGGAGGAGGCTCCTCTCGACCGCCAGAATGTTCTCCGCTATGACCAAAAGGACGTTCACGGATCGAACGGGATTGAGCTAAAATTGAAGGTTGAGGGTCTAACGACGTAATCGCGACTGTTAAAAAACGTAAAACGTCTTCATTGAGACGCAACTGACGCTCCATCTCTTGGAGCGTGGCAGATTCAGCACCCACATGCATCAAGACATAATGGCCCTTTCGGTTTTTCCGAATTCGGTAGGCAAGGCTTCTAAGCCCGCAATATTCAACCTTTGCAACCTCTCCACCCTGGGACTGGACTAAATTGCGATAGCTTTCCGCAAGGGATTTCACCTGGGCAGACGACACATCTTGTCTGACAATAAAAATAATTTCATAATTGGCCAAATTGACTCTCCTTATGGCTCATCTTCGGGAAAATCACCTGAAATCAGGTGAAAAGCTTCCCGAAAAACCGGATATACCGGCAAGGAAAACATAATGCCCTATTTCCAATGGGCAAAATCAACCTAGTCGTTTTTTACCCAAATTGCAAGGGGGATTTCTTAAAAATCCCGAAATACACCCAGGAAACAAAATCTATTTTCTAAATCGTCTAAATTGTGGTGGTTCGCACATCTTCTACAATTAATTGAATCTTAGAAGCTCCTCCCCAGTGAGATAGCTGCACCGTTCCCACAATGTCCACAGGCCTTTGGATATTTGTAAAAATAGCGTTACCCAACGGGGTATCTTTAGATCGAAAAGCAACACCTTCCATCCCAACGCCATCGACTTGCTTGAGAGTGAGGCGCGCGTGCTGTTCTGCAAAGAGCGCTGCCCTAGAGATCCGAACTTCTTGAAATAAAAACCTAGGCTGTGGGTTTCCAGTCCCAAAAGGCGCAAGCTTCCCAATCTCTTCGACCATAGAAAAAGTTAACCCTTGGAATGTTAAACAAGCTTCAATTTCCACCACAGGCGTGCCTGAATTGGAAGCGTAAAACGATGCTGTTTTGTGCTGTAAAAACGCTTGAAAAGCTTTTAATTTTTCATTTTCCAGGGAAAATCCGCCGGCCATAGCGTGTCCCCCACCTCCTAAAAGCAGGCCTTGATGGCACGCCTCATGGATTAGCGAGCTGATGTCCAACCCTGGGATAGAGCGCGCAGACCCCTTGCCTTGCCCTTCCTCAAAGCTGATCACAAACGTTGGGCGATGAAACCGCTCTTTTAACCTGCCTGCTATGATACCAATCACACCCGGGTGCCACCCTTCTCCAGAAACCACGAGGGCCGTCGCGCCTTCTTCCAGCTGGATCAAAGCCTGGACACAAGCCTCTTGTTCTAGCTCAGCCTCAATGTGCTGCCGTTCTTGGTTGAGTGTGTTAAGTTTTTGGGAAATTTTTTCGGCCTCCCGCGGTGTCTCGCAGGTTAATAAACGAACCCCAAGGGAAGCATCTCCTATACGACCTCCTGCATTGATACGAGGCCCCAGCAAAAATCCCAGATGGTAAGCGGTTGGATAGGTGTTCAACCCTGCCACATCGCACAAGGTTTGAAGTCCTAAGTTGGTGCGCTTGGCTAATACTTTAAGGCCCTGGGCTACAAAGGTGCGGTTTAGCCCCTTCAAAGACATAACATCACAAACTGTCCCAAGGGCCACGAGGTCTAAGAGCGACAACAAATCTGGCTCTTGGGTTTTACTGAAATAGTCCTCTTGCCGCAGCAAGCGATTGAGCCCCACCGCAACAAGAAAGGAAAGCCCCACCGCCGCAAGCCCTTGGTAAGGTTTCATGAGATCAGCCTCAACATCCAAGCGATAAGGATTAATGAGGGCAAAGCAGTCTGGGTTTAAAGCTTCTCCTCGGTGGTGGTCTATGACAATCACATCCATCCCTTGGGTTTTTGCAAAAGCAAGGGGCTTAAAAGCTGTTGTGCCACAGTCTACCGTAATAACCAGGCGAATACCTTTTTCAAAAAGGGTCTGGAGGCCTTTTGTGTTGGGCCCATAACCTTCTTCAAACCGATCCGGGATATAGGCTTCCACCTCCACCCCAAGGTCCTTAAAATAACGAACCCACAGAGCAGATGATGTTGCGCCATCAACGTCATAATCCCCCCAAACGGCTATTTTTTCCCCTTTCCGCAGCGCGCGCATAATTCGTTCTAAAGCGTGTTGAAGGTCTGGGAGATGCTCTGGGTCTGGCAGCTGATGCTTCAAAAGTGGACTTAAAAAAAGGGGAGCATCCTCTGGATTTGCAAGCCGTTTTGCTAAAATTTGAGCTGTTAGAGCCGAAAGCTCATAGGTTTGCATAAGATATTGGGCTTTTCGTAGGTCATAGTCAACGAGCTTCCAAATTTTCCCCGTGCATGAAAGGGTTTCAAACATGTGGGTTTGATCTACATAAGAAAAAGATAGGGACATAGAAACGGTAGATTGCCTCTCCACTAAATCGAGCTATTATTTCTATAACAGCCTTATGTTTTTTCTTCAACGGTTCGCTTTACAATCCGCACACTTTTAAAAAAACAGATTTTTTTAAGTAGATCCTTAAAATTTTATCCTATGATAGAGAGATAATGATTGCTGAATGTGCCATAGAGAGTTAAAAAAAATGAAAATTGACCCATATCTTTCGCGGCCTCTCCTCACAAAAGCTACCACTTCAACAAAACAGAATCCTTGGAATGCTGTTTTTTCCCTTGTTGCACCCCATCCGACAATACCCTCTTTGTCTTCAAACGTAATGGTTAGCATGGCTCAATCCCTGCTAAAAATTCAAGAAATCCAAGACAGTTTAGAAAAAAAACGGGAAGCCAAAAAAAAAGGCGAAGCCCTTTTGGGGTTGCTTGGAATGCTGCAAACCCAAATGTTGGGTGGAGATCTTTCCCCCGTTTTGCTTGAAGCTTTTGAAAAAACAAAAAATCTTGGGGCCAGCCAAACCAAAGATCCAGATCTGAGAGAGATTCTAGAACAAATTGAATTACGTGCAGCAATTGCCCTCACTCAACTGAAAAAACAAATTCCATTTTCTTAAATTATGATTCCAACTGGTTTGGTTATATTATAAAATTCGCTTATTTTTCAAAAATATGAAAAACATCTAAGCGAAAATTAAGAATCTCTCCGTTACAAGCATTATGAATGTGTTTTGTAAAAAATATTTCATAAGATTGTCCTTCCCATCCAGGTGGAAAAGACAGGAAAAGATGGGAATATCTTTTACAGAATGCGTTCTCTTAGTTAGAGGCAATTTTCAAAAATCGATAGATTAATTCGTGATGTTACATTCAAATTTAAATTATTCATCATTTATTTTTATTCAAAAAAATAAGACACGTCAATGGCTTAGATTAATTTTATTAATTTTTATTTTTTGCAATACTTATGCAATCTATTCTATTGGCGAGGGAAACCGTACAATCTATATCCACCTCTTTTATGTCCCCATTATTCTGGCTGGATTAGTCCTTGATATTAAATGGGGCGTTTTAGCTGGATTCATTTCTGGAATCTTGATTGGGCCTTTTCTTCCAGAAGATATTGCTTTGCAGCGTTTTCAAGATCCCTATTTATGGATTTTTCGGCTTGGGATTTTTGCCTTTGTGGGTGGCATGTGCGGTTGGTTGAGCAAAATTTATCGAGAGACAATACAGACCCTTGGAAATTTTTCAAAAATTCATCCCCTTTCAGGACTTCCTAATTTTTCAGGGGTGGAAGACTATTTTAATAAACGCATTCAACAAAGCAGACAGTTAGAGCTGCGCTGTGTGGTGATTCAGCTCAAACATCTTGATGAAATTAAGCAATCTTTTGGGTTTGAAGCGATGTATAAGCTTGTCCGACAAATGGGAGAAGGTTTAGAAAAAATCGCTTCCCTTGGGTTTGTTGGCCACCTAGATACACGACATTTTGTGATTTTAGCAGATCAAAAAGTAGAGCTTGCCTATCTCATGGATAGTTGCGAAGAGATTATGCGAGAAGTGGTTCAACTTCAGGGTATTTCAGTCTTCATGGAACTCCGCTATGGTTCAGCCCAGTATCCAACGGATGATCAAAATTGGCCGGGGCTTTGCAGAAAAGCGTTCCTTGCTATAGAACAAGCGCGCGAGCAAGGACAG
Source organism: Alphaproteobacteria bacterium (assembly GCA_051657245.1). Taxonomy (GTDB): domain Bacteria; phylum Pseudomonadota; class Alphaproteobacteria; order Holosporales; family JBOFFI01; genus JBOFFI01. The sequence continues at coordinate 10,417 of JBOFKI010000079.1, forward strand.
CGCTTCGCCTATTACCTTCAATCGTTTGAAGAAATCCCTCGCCAAAATTTGCAATTGCTGCATGATTTCAATCAAACATTTTACAAAAACCAGCTAGCGCTTTTTTTTCAACCTCAAATTTCTCTTGCCTCAGGCAATTTAACAGGCGTGGAAGCTATTGTCAGGTGGAACCACCCTAAAATGGGTATTGTTCCTCCTGAACAATTTATGCCTTTGGCAGAAAAAACACTGCTCATATCTCCCCTCACCCGATGGACTTTGGACCATGCTTTTAAAATATTATCTGAATGGAATCAGAAAGGCTTTTATTTAAGACTTAGTTTCAAATTTTCTTTGGGTAATTTGCAAGACCTGCATCTCCAAGAGACGGTTCAACTTTTTTTAGAAAAACATAAACTCCAACCAAGCTGTGTTCAAATTTGTTTAGAAGACTCCCATATTCATGAGCATGCGTTTGATCTAGAAACCATTTCGAAAGCGCTCCATGCTCTAAAATCAATCGGTATTAGCATCGCAATTGATAACACGGGATATAAACATTTTTCCTATCGTTATCTAACTGATTTTCCCCTTGATACCCTTAAAATTGGAAACCAGATGATCCGACAGATCGCCCAAGAAAACGCTCATGGACGTATCGTTCGCAATATCATTCAGTTGGGGAAAGAGCTTGGCTTTGAAATTGTTGCCCAAGGTGTGGAAACGCAACAACAACATCAGCTTTTGAAAGCCTGGGGATGTGACACCATTCAAGGGCACATCATCTCAATTCCTCTGTCGGGAGACTCATTTTTTGCCTGGTTACAGTCTAAACAGATTCAGGTTTAAACGTGTATGCGCCTGATAAAAGCTCTTATAGGTTTGTCATTCTCGCTACCCCTTTGTCATCCCCGCACCACTCCCTTTGTCATTCCTTCCTCTTTTTTTGTCATTCCCGCGGAATCGGGAATCCAGGTTTCAGCGTCTTTGCAGGCAGACCTTCTCTAAGCTGCAGCCTTCAAGTTCTGGGGCATTTTTTAAGTTTTCCCTGGATCCCCGCCGCCGCGAGGATGACAAGAAGAGAAGGCGGGGATGACAAATTAGCGCGCAGGAAAGACACAAATTCGAAATAAAATTGATTGATCTTAAAGACAAACTTTGCTAGGTTGGGGGTTAAGTTTGGTTGGTAAGTGCTTGAAAAGCTTGCAGGCACCTGCTTTTCTTGCATAAAACCCGCTGAACTTATTTCGCGTCTCTGGAGCAAGCGTTTCAGGGGCAAATACGCGACACCAGGGAGCGGAAACTCCCCGATGCCGCTAACCTTTAACGACTCAACAGAAGTCATTTAAGGCTAAACAAGATGTTAAACGATTTTTCTTTTCTGGCGCAACGGAAACTTTCACGCCTTCGACACTTTTTCTTCCCCCCAAGGGAAGGAGG
>JBOFKI010000080.1:0-2301 GCA_051657245.1 Alphaproteobacteria bacterium
AGCTTCCCAGGGCTTTGCTGAAGGTACCCATGATCACATGGGGGACAGACCTTAAGGATAGGGTGGTGGAGAGGCCATAGCCTCGAGGGCCTAGCAGCCCCGTGCCGTGGGCCTCATCAAGGTACAAAAAGGCGTTGAATGTTTCTGCAAGGCCAACCAAACCCTCCAGGTCAATAACATCTCCGTCCATGCCGAAGAGCGTTTCGGTCACGATAAACTTTGTGCGGGGGTCTTTTTGAAAATCTACCAGCAATTGCCGTAGGTGATTGAGGTCTTGATGGCGGTACCGTACCAAGTGTGCTTTACTCAAGAAAGCTGCTTGATACAAACTGGCATGGTTGAGTTTATCGAAAAAGAGGATAGGCTGATGGCCTAAAACTGAAGGGTCACATAAAGAAGCAAGAACTGTTAAATTTGCTTGATATCCGGAATTAAAAATGAGTGCGGCTTGTGTATTTTTATCTTGTGCGATGCGGGTTTCAAGTTTTTCAAATAAGGGGTGATTCCCTGAAAGCAAGCGAGATCCTGTGCTACCTATACCGTAAACTTTTCCAGCAGCATAAGATGCTTCTCCAAACAGGGGATTTTTTGAAAACCCTAGGTAATCATTCGTTGAAAAATCAAGATACGCAAAAGCACCGCTATCCAGATCTGGCAATATGCGTTTTTTTCCTGTATGATCCCGCTCATTGAGTTTATTTTGATAAAGGCTTTCCATATGAACCTTCCTTCCCGCTCTATACAACGGACTCCAGACAAGATGGCAGATAAATGGGATTTTGAAAAGGCCTATGGCTTGTTTTCGCTTCCTTTTTCAGATCTGCTTTATCAGGCCCAGACGATTTTCAGGGCATCGTTTCTTGAACAACGTATTCAAGTGAGCACGTTGTTGAGCATTAAGACGGGGGGATGTCCTGAAAATTGTTCCTATTGTCCCCAGTCGGCGCATTATTCAACAGAGCTGCCTAAAGAGCCTTTGATGGAGCTTTCTGCTGTGATTGAAGCCGCAAAACGAGCAAAAGAAGGTGGGAGTACGCGCTTTTGTATGGGTGCAGCATGGCGTGGTCCAAGGGATGCAGACCTGGACAAGGTCTGTGAGATGGTGCGTGAGGTAAAAAAATTAGGCCTTGAAACTTGTGTGACACTGGGGCTTTTGAAACAACATCAAGCAGCTAAGCTCAAGCAAGCTGGCCTAGATTTTTATAACCACAATATTGACACGAGTCCCTCCTATTATAAGCAGGTGATCACCACACGCACGTTTGAAGATCGCCTGGAAACCCTATCCCATGTTAGGGATGCAGGCCTCAAGGTTTGCTGCGGAGGCATTGTAGGCATGGGAGAGAGCAATCAAGAACGCGTCGAAATGTTGGTAACGCTGGCCAATCTACCTGAGCCTCCCCAATCCGTGCCCATTAATCAATTGATTCGAATCCCAGGCACACCCCTTGAGGGCGTTCCAGATGTAGACCCTTTTGATTTCGTGCGTATCATTGCTTTGGCTCGTGTGATGATGCCTCATTCCTATATCAGGCTTTCAGCGGGCCGTGAGCAGATGTCTGATGAACTTCAGGCATTGTGCTTTTTAGCAGGAGCGAATTCTCTGTTTTATGGGGAAAAGCTTTTAACAGCCACCAATCCTATCCCTGAAAAAGATCAAGCGCTTTTCCAGAGGTTGGGGCTGCAGCGGGAGGAGCACCAAACGCCCCAATAGCGCGCTATTATCCGCTGACGGAGGAAGATTTTTAACGAGAGCTAAGCCCCCCGTAGCCAGGTCCCACAAAAATTGCTCCGGGTGCTTCTCTGCACCTATAGAGTGTGTCTGGTAAAAGATATTTTCATAGGGTTGTCATTCCCGCGGAGGTGTTGTATTTCTGATGATTGCTGTACAACAATTCTACTGGAGCCGAGTATTGCAGGCATCGTAATCTGGTTCTATTATATGAGTCAATAAATTGCATAATAAATTCATTTCGTTCTTCATGAGAGTCAAAAGAATTTTTTCCGCTATTTGTTGAAATTTTGGATTTTTTGCTTATAGCTTCATTGATTCTTCTGTTAAACCTCTCTACCGTTCCGTTTGTTTGAGGCCTTCTTATTTTTGTTAAGTTGTGTTTAACAGCAAACGCTTTGCAAACAATATCTACAGCGTGGTTGCCTGTCGCTTTTTCCTTGACTGAGCAAGCTGCATCTATCCGTCCACTCAAACCCGTTATCCGTCAAAATGTTAACAACCTTATAGGGGAAAAATTCTAAGAATCTCTTCGTAAAACCAGCAGCAGTAGCTGGCTCGAGGTCCTA
>JBOFKI010000081.1:0-4224 GCA_051657245.1 Alphaproteobacteria bacterium
CAGCTTAGAAGGCACCTATGCTGCTTTTGTGAATGCTTATAATTTTGCCAAGTGGCTCAAAACACTTAAAGGTCTCACCCCTTATGAATTTATGATCAAAATGTGGCAAAACGAACCAGAAAAGTTTATCATTAATCCACACTCTGGGACTATACATTTAAAGACCCTTGCATAATTGATGGCTAAACTTGCTCTTTATATCCTTTGGAAACAAGAACTGTCTTAATTAGAAAATTCAACATATTGATACAAAGATCAACAGCTGAGTCTCCTAATTTGTAGTAGGTCAAATATTTGATTCACTTCTGCGGCGCCGTTTCTTCAAAATAGGTTTTGCCTCCCATTTTTTCCAACAAAAATTCTTGAAATGCTTGAACCCTTGGCGCTTTTTTTAACTGTTCTGGATAACTAAGGGTGAGTTCTACGGTTGGACAGTTTGCCTCAGGAATGATCTGAACCACGTCTGAAAGCGTTGCTGCAACAAAAGGGGGAAGTAAGGCAATCCCCAATCCTTCTTCAACGGCACGAGCAATCCCTAAAAGACTGTTAATTTTTATGAATGGTTGTCGGGGATGCTCCGTATCTGCTCCCAGCTCAAGCAGCAGATTATAGCGTGGAAAAGGTAATGTAGTATGTCTTTCATCAAAACAAATGAGGTGGTGTTGATTTAACTGTTGGGGTTTATAGGGAACCCCAAATGCTTTTAGATAAGCACGACTTGCGTAAATTTTTGTGATTTGTTTGAGAATAGGGATCGAGAGAATGCCCGCAAAAAAAGTGGGTTCTGCATGAATCAACACATCCGTTTCTCTGAAATCATAAAATCGCTGATTAGCATAATCAACCAAAATTTCAACTGTCAAATCTTCATAGCGATCCAAAAAATCTGGCATATGAAGCGCCAGGCCTAATGTGGCAAAAGCTGGAGGAGAAACAATCCTTAAAATTCCCTGGGGGACATCACGACCATCATTCAAAAGAGTTTCAATAAATGCTAAACGATCCCAAATTGCCTGAGTCGTTTCATAAAGAAACTCAGCCTGCTCTGTGGGGATAACCCCATTGATTTGCCTGAAAAATAAAGGCATTTGAAGGCGATCTTCTAAGTTCCGGATATGGCGGCTAACAGAAGATTGACTGAGCTTTAAAGCCTGAGAAGCAGCAGAAAAACTTCCAAATTCAAAAACCGCATGAAAAATCTTTAATTTATTCCAATCCACCCGCTAGCCTTTTTGATCCCTTTTCAGGTCCTTAAACCGTATGAAAAGCTTTCACAATCTCTTCACACATTTTTTTCGCATCCCCAAAAAGCATCAGGGTTTTTTCATCATAGAAAAGTGGGTTGTCTACCCCAGAATAGCCACTCGCCATAGAGCGTTTTATAAACATCACCGTGCGAGCTTTATCAACGTCTAAAATCGGCATACCATAGATGGGGCTTGAGGTGTCTGTTCTAGCAGATGGGTTTGTTACATCATTGGCGCCAATCACAAACGCAACATCTGTGGAAGAGAAATCAGAATTAATATCCTCCAGCTCAAAAACGTCTTCATAAGGAACATTAGCTTCTGCCAAAAGCACGTTCATGTGCCCTGGCATACGTCCGGCTACGGGATGGATGGCAAACCGCACCTGTACGCCTTCTTTTTTAAGCAAGTCCACCATCTCACGTAGCGGATGTTGGGCTTGGGCAACCGCCATACCATAGCCCGGAACAATCATCACAGACTGTGCATTTTTTAAAATAAAGGCTGCATCTTCTGCACTTCCCGACGTAACAGGACGGCTAGACTGTTCTGAGGTTCCTTGGCTTTCCCCTGCTGGTATGTCACCAAACCCTCCTGAAATAATGCTTAAGATAGAGCGGTTCATTCCCTTGCACATAATATAACTTAGAATAGCTCCCGAAGCTCCTACCAAAGCGCCTACAATAATTAACAAAGGATTAGAAAGCGTAAAACCGATACCCGCAGCAGCCCATCCAGAGTAAGAGTTCAGCATAGAGACCACCACAGGCATATCTGCTCCTCCAATAGGTAGAATGAGCAAAAATCCTAGCAATGCCGCCAAAAGCACAGCAAACACAAACAACGTTTGAGAAGCCGTAAGCACAAACAAGAAGCCTATGATAAAAAGCACGCCCCCCAACGCAGCGTTTATCTTGTGACGGTGAACCATGGAAAAAGGCGCTGAGCCAATAAGGCCCTGGAGTTTTCCAAACGCTACCAAAGAGCCTGTAAAGGTGATAGCACCAATAACAGCCCCTAATCCCATCTCAATCAAACTGCTGTAGGTGATGTGCTTTCCCTGCATGATGGGGAAGTTTTCAGGAAATGTAAGGGCCGCACCCGCCACACATACCGCAGCAAGTCCTACCAAACTATGGAAGGCTGCCACCAATTGGGGCAGCGCTGTCATTTGGATACGAGAAGCGATCAGCCACCCGATGCCCCCCCCTAAAACAATCCCGAAAAAAATAAGGGCATATCCTTTAATTTGAGGCGCAAACACCAAAGTGGTTACGATAGCAAGCCCCATACCGACTATCCCCAACAAATTTCCCTGGCGCGATGTCTTCGCGGAGGAAAGTCCTTGCAGCGCTAAAATGAAACAAGTTGAAGCAATAAGATAGAAGAAAAGCGAAAAACTATGTTCCATGAAAAAGCGTCCTTATGAATGGGGGGCTTGGGAAGATGCTGGTGTACGCTGGCGAAACATGCGCAGCATGCGATGGGTGATGAAAAATCCACCAAAAATATTCACAGATGCGAAAACAACCCCCAAGAAACCAAGCCAACGGGAAGGTCCCTCTGATTCTAAGGCACCGCAGGCCAAGAGCGCTCCCACGATAATCACGCTGGAAATTGCGTTGGTCACAGACATTAAAGGCGCGTGCAAAGCTGGGGTTACACGCCACACAACGTAATATCCAACGAAAATAGCAAGTACAAAAATCATCAAACTATGCAAAAAAGGGAAGGTGCTTGCTGATTCTAGCAAGGATTGAGTTTCCAGGGATTGGTGGAACTGCTTAAGCTGGACTAAAAAAGCCTCCGTCGCATCTTGAATTGCTGACGCCTGTTTCAAAAAATCTAATGAAGAAATCATAAGCGCGACACCTCTATTAAAACCTAACTTCCCTCAGGGCCTTTCTAACAGGTTTTAAAATAAATTTCGAGTAAATAATCCCAAATCTAACAAAGTGTGGGATCTTCTATAATTTTTTCCAAAACGATTTAATTTGAGCAGGATATGCAATGAATAAGCGTTTATACTCTATTTCCATTGATTTTTCTAAGTCTCAGATTGTTTTGCCCCTCAAAGCATCGAAGAGGAAATCAGGTCACCGTCCAAAGTTGAATGTGGCTGATTATTAGCTGATTAAGATTTCATTAATGGATGTTATCTAAAATAAAAACAATTAATTATGGAGATAAACAAATTCAATCATTACCAAAATACCTTTTTGCAAGTTTGATATTGTTTTCGTTAAACATTAACAGCACTGTTGCACGTATTTTGTGTAAATATTGCGAGCATGATCTCCTTTACTGCACAGAGCCATCCAATTATCAAGAGTGCCAGTCTTGTCCTTACACAAATCTCCAGCAGTGCAATGAAGTGTATGAAATCTCACAAGCCAAACAAGCCCCCGCCTTGAAACTGCTACTGGAAAAAGCTAAGAAGCTTTTGAATGATGGAAAAACAGAGATTTTCTGTAGACATGCCTGTAACAATACCCGGTTTCCTTCTTGTAAAATAAAAAGCTTTAGAAAACTTTGTCTCGATAATTGCCCGCCGCCTCTGGTCAAAAACTGCAGCGCATATTCAGTTCAAGATACTACCAAGTCAAATAAATAGTTGACATTAAGCGACATAAGCGACGGAAGATTTTTAGAAAAAATTTCGAATTTTTTGAGGCGTCTTCTGAATAGATCTCAGATAAGAAAACAAATCTGATTTGAGCTGTTAGGTGTTTCAGATTAACCTGTTATGGCAAGCACTGCTTGACGTCTTGGTTTGGCAGCTCGTCTAGATTGAGGTCAGGCGAGTAAGACGGCAGAAAAATTCTTCGGAAACTAGGGCGTTTCCTCAATTGAGCCAAATGACGATGGAAGCCAAGTGAATGGCCCCGAGGAAATTGGTAGATGTTTTGTCATAACGCGTTGCCATAGCGCGGCATTGTTTGAGTTTTTCGAAAAAATTCTCCATCAAATAGCGCGC
>JBOFKI010000082.1:0-1170 GCA_051657245.1 Alphaproteobacteria bacterium
AGCTGACCGCGTCAAAGCGTCACCTCTCGCCAAACGCATCGCCTCCCAACACAACATCTCGCTGGCAGCTCTCCAAGGATCAGGCCCCTATGGACGCATTATCAAGCAGGATGTGGAAGGGGCTTTGGCATCTGGGGGAAGCGGCAACGCGAGATCTGTTACCCAGATTCCAGCAGGAGGCTTTTTCTCAGGGTTTGAACCTGCAGCTAGCACCCAGCCCATCAGCATGGTACGCCGGGTAGTAGCCAAACGTTTGACAGAATCTAAACAGCTAATTCCTCATTTTTATGTCTCGGTTGACTGTGAGGTGGATGCGCTGTTGGAGGCACGCAAAAGCCTCAATTCCCAAACAGAAGCCCAGGGCGTTAAAATCTCCGTGAATGATATTTTAATTCGGGCCTGTGCTTTGACGTTAAAGCAGTTGCCAGAAGCGAATGCGGCGTGGGCAGAAGATGCCATTCATTTTTATGACCAGGTGGATGTTGCCGTAGCGGTTTCCATTGAAGGGGGCTTGATTACGCCCGTCATCCGAGACGCTGCCTCAAAGGGTATCTTGCGCCTCTCCCAAGAGATGAAAACCCTGGCATCGCGGGCGAGAGAAGGGAAGCTGAAGCCTGAAGAATTCCAAGGCGGAACCTTCACCTTGTCCAACATGGGGATGTACGGCGTCCAGTCATTCTCAGCCATTTTAAACCCTCCTCAGGCGTGCATCTTGGCGGTTGGAGCGGGGGAGCAACGCCCCGTCGTGCGAGGAAATGTCGTCGTTCCAGCAACGATGATGACCGTAACCCTTTCCGTAGATCACCGGGTGGTGGACGGCGCGGTGGCCGCCCAATTCTTGCAGATTTTTAAAGCTTTTGTTGAAAAGCCTGTCACAATGCTGCTATAGATAGGGAACTCTTTTCTCTAGGTTGAAAGTGGTTTACGCAGGTTAGTTGATGAAGCAGGAAATTGAACAGTATCAGGCGCAAATCCTTGCATCCCTTGAACAGATCCAGGATTTGAAGGCCCTGGGCGCCTTACGTGCGGAGGTTTTTGGGAAGAAAAGCCCCTTAAGCGCTTGGCTCAAAGCCTTGGGTGGGCTGGAGCCTGAAGCTCGAAAAGCCCAAGGGGAATGGGTAAATTTCTGCAAAACTATCCTGACTCAAGCCTTTGAGGCACATCAAAGCG
>JBOFKI010000083.1:0-4789 GCA_051657245.1 Alphaproteobacteria bacterium
AATCTGAGAATTAAAAAAATCAACAGAAATAGGGTATAAGCGCTTATTCATTACATCTCTTACTCAAATTAGTGGTTTTGAGAAAAATGATAGCACATTCAATATTTCAGATCTAATATTTTGTTAACAGTGCTATAGATCCACACCATCACACTTTGGGACTATACATGTAGTCATTCTTCAAATATTTGATACAAGCATTGAGATGCTTGAAACCCAAAAAGCGAACCTTTTTTCATTAAAAAATGAATGTAGAGCAACTGAAAGCCCACGTTGTGGCCAATCCCCGATCACACCCTAAAAGAGATTGAAAAAATTGTATCAAATATTTAGAGAATTACTATAACTCTATTGTAATCCGAGATTAGATGTATGCTTTGGCGTGTACAATTCATTTTTTTTTATAATTTTTGTCACGGGGTCGCTGATCCAGTCATCGACAAATTTTTCGTTCTTTATAAGATTTTTTATTAATGCAGATGAGATCGCGCCATATTTTTTTAACGTTATGGTTTTTGCAATCTTCCTTCCGCCAAGTGTTCCTTGTAGAGCAGATAAATCGTCTCCAGCTCTCATGGAGACGATAAAAGAATTTACTGGCAGAGCTATGGCTCCTCCCCAGGTATGATTTTCATGCTCAGGTGTAATCGTCACTCCTGACATAAATGCTCTAGAAGAAGCTTTCTCTGACGCTAACCACAATGCGACATCTGAACCTATAACACCTACAAATTCAATTCCCTCAAATTTAGGAGCAAGTAGAGTCGTTTGTAATTTTTGGGGTGAATACCGCGTCACAATAATTCGCGGATGATCTTTAAATAAATCAAAAAGCATGCCAAGCCTTAACTTAATGTTTGCTCTTTGTTTGTAGGAATCGCCACCCCAAGACGGATATACGATAACATAATCACATAGATTTTCTGAAAGGATTATTTGGACAACTTCTTCATGCCCCTTGTGGATAGGATCAAATGAACCAACATAATATCCTACTTTCTTATTTTGCAACATAGATTGGAGCTGGCTGTTTTGAATCAAATCCTCAAGAACAAAAGCGTGCGCACCAAAAACGAGCAATAATAAAATGGCAAAAAATAATTTCGCGATCTTTCGTCTCTTCATTGAATCTCTGCAATTTTACTATATAATAACATTTCTCCCATCGATACTTGGCACAGGTTGGAAAAAATGTTGAGCCATCGATTGATCATTTTCCAAGGGTCCCTGGGGTTGAATCTAAACTCACATCCCTTGGGGCGCAAGGGGAAGTTTCTATCCGTTAAGTGCTAGATTGTTACAGATGTTGCCTAATCATAAGTCCTCCAAAAACTGTACATAACGTACCGTTTAAACCCAAAAATCCCAAAAGCCCTGAACAGGGGATCCAAGGAATTTGATGGGCTGCGCAATCTTCCCAACCGGAAATGCCTAAGATAAAAATGGGGAGGTAGAACGGAAAAGCGAGCCAAACAAGGAGAAAGTGCCCTTTGTTTCGGGAACTCGTGTGTTTCAAAATACCCATCAGTACGCCTATAAAAATGCCCCCCACCAACCCAAGAAAAGCCGTGCAAAAAAGCCCCGCAAGGTTGCTTAAGGTTAATCCTCCTATGCACAAACCAGCAACACTACTTCCTACTAAAAGTAAAGGAAGACGATGAAGGCTTTGGCGCAGCACAAGGAAGAAAAATATTTGGTAAACAGAAAGGGGATAAAGCCACAACACCTCAAAAAACCCTTCTTGCTGTTCAAAATAGATCCAAGGCTCTAGGGAAAAGGTCAAGATAAAAAAGAGAAAAAACCAGAAAAGAGGAGGAATAAATTTTTGGAAAAGAATGTCTTCATAAGAAGCAAGCGCAAGCCCCCAGAGCAACAAACTGATACCCAAAAAAATGATTTCTCCAAAGCCAGATTTTGCGTAAATGGACCACGAGCTCTGTCGAATTAACAGACGAATCCAGCTATTCGAATGCATCCAAAACCTTACGTTCTGTTAAGATCTCCGGCAAGATAATCCCCCCAGGATTCTTGGGAGTGAAGACCACATTAAAAGGAATACCAGCCCTCCCAAATTTAGCTAAAAAGCCTATAATCTGAGGTGCAGGTTTCGTCAAGTCACCCCGCATCGAAACCACTTGAGCATTCGTTAGCAGTTTTTCAACTGATGCTGCCTGCAGGATCTGTTTGTTGAGTTGACACGTCACACACCACGCTGCGGTAATATCCACGAAAACGCTTTTTCCTTCCCGGAGGAGGGGCTGAATAGCCTCTGGGCTAAAAGGCATCCATGTGATAGGAGAATAATCTTCTGCTATGTGCTTGCCTGCGTGGGGAGCAGGAAACCAATGGGGAACCGCAGGAATTCCAACAACCAGGCATAGACAAAAAACCCCTACCCAACGCCATTTTTGATATTTAGCTCCAAGCCAAAGAACCAAAAGCCCTCCCACCAGAAGCAAACAAGTTGCTAGCAATTGCCCATGGCTCTGGTGGGCATCCAACAGCCACACGAGCCAGAAGATTGTCGCAGCCAAAAAACCTCCCAACACCCGCTGGGTATAAACCATCCAGATGCCTGGTTTAGGCAGGGGAAGTTTACCAGGAGGAACCAATAGCGCGACCATATAAGGAGCTGAAAAACCAAGAGATAGGCAGAAAAAAACAGCTATAATATCTAAAGGATTTCGCGCCAAGGCAAATCCGACAGCTGTTCCCACAAATGGCGCTGAACAAGGCGTTGCAAGGAGTGTCGCCAAAACACCTGAAGCAAAAGCGCTCCACTGACTGGATAAATGAGGGGACGGTTTAAGAAATTTATTCACCCATAAAGGCGGATGAAATTCATAAAATCCCCAAAAACTTGCTGTAAAAAAAGAAAGTACAACAATCATCACCGCAAGAAAATAGGGGTTTTGGAAGTGTAGTCCCCATCCTACCGCATAATTGAGCCATTTGAGGCTGAGCGTTAATGCTGCTAAAAACCCAAAAGAAAACATAATCCCAAGGATTGTTAAAAGAAAATTTTGGCGCATGTGCGTGGGTGAGCGTTGCTTCTGATTCGCAAAGACCAAAAATTTAAGTCCCAAAACCGGCAAAACACAGGGCATGGCATTAAGTATCAGCCCACCCAAAAGGGCAAAGCAGAGAATGAGCGGAAGGCTTAGCTGCTCTTGTGCAAGCTCTTGCGCTGCAAGGGCTTCTGAAACCTGGGTTTGCACTTCCTTGTTCTGGATAGATTTGTTCAAAATTAATTGAAAAGGAATTTCTTGAGGCAAGCAAACCGTTGAACAGGTGAGGATCTTCAAAACACCCTTCAAGGAAACAGGCTTACCTGCCTCTTTCGCAATTATCTTAAGGGGGACACGAACTTGCCCAGTATAAACATGGGCGATTTCTTGGGCCGTCTCAGTTTCTTTTCCAAAAGGCCACGCAAGGGTAGCATCTTTAAGATTTTCAGAACCGCTCCACACAAGCTCAGGTGGGTAAACAAGGGTATCCGAAGCATCTGGCGGCGCATACATTTTCCAGTCATCAGCAATTTGAATCGATAGAATAAGCCTGCCTTCTCCCTTTTCAAGGGAAAAAGACTCCGTCAACACATCCAACCTCACAGAATGATTTTCAACACCATAAAGTTGGGATATAATGAGCACGTAGAAGGCAAGGCACAGTCGTGTTAATTTTTGAAACATGGTGCTTCCAGGCTTTATGACGGGGAGAAGCCGACCTAAGTATACGTTAAGTCGGTGTAGAAGGTAAAGGTTTTTTAATGACTATCGGATCTGCAAAAGAAAAAAAACACAAGATTTCTGAATTTTCTGGCTATCTAACAGGGAGTCTTTTGGTCGCTATGCCCCATATTTCAGACGCGCGCTTTCATAAATCTCTGGTTTTCGTCTGTGGCCACGATGAAAATGGGGCCATGGGGCTTGTCGTCAACCGGGTCTTGGAAGAGATTACCCTTAAAGATCTTTTTCAGCAGATGAATATGGAAACAAGCCCTGTTTGTGAGAGTTATCCTATCCATTTTGGGGGCCCTGTTGAAGGCGGAAAAGGCTTTGTTTTGCATACAGCAGACTATCAACAAGCAACAACTTTGGTGATCAATGACCAATATGGTGTCACAGCAACTCTTGATATCCTTTCGGCTATTGCAGAAGAAAAAGGCCCTAAATTTTCTATTTTGGCCCTTGGGTATGCAGGCTGGGGGCCAGGTCAGCTTGACGCAGAGCTCCAATCTAATAATTGGTTAGAAGTTGAACCTGATGAGAATTTGATTTTTCAGGTACCTTACTGGAAAAAATGGGAGGCTGCCATTTCCAAGCTCGGCATCGAGGAGATGATGTTGACACCCGATCTGGGTCATGCGTAAAACCTATGGTCTAGATCTGTTTATTGTGGCAGCACCTCAGCCGGGTTCGTCTTAAATTCTATATGGGGAGTCGGTATTTCTAGGGGTTGGGAAGCATCCACCAACTCTGGAAAATCTTCTTTGCGTTTCTCTTCTTGAATAGAAAGTGCTTCTTTCAAATATCTACTGAAATACCCGCCCTCCGTCACAACATTTTTTTTTTCTAGGTAGTGCTGCATCGCTAACGCAGCTGGAAGATAAGATTTTCAAATATGGCACTGTTAACAGTTTGAAACGCGTATAAATCGTGTGCCAGTTGCCAAAACATGCCGGTAAATCCCGCCAAGATAGTCCTGTGCGCAAAACGTAAAGAACGCCGCAAAAAAAGGAATACAGATCAACCTTGGACGGGCGACCTGATTTCTTCTTTGAGGCTTC
>JBOFKI010000084.1:0-6997 GCA_051657245.1 Alphaproteobacteria bacterium
CTTTCTTTTTAACGTCTGCGGCTTCTAGAATTTTTGCCATTTTATAAAACGTGTCTTTTTTTACACCTGTCAATCTACGAAATTTTTCGCATGACAACTCTTTGATCTGTTCGTATTTCATGGATACCTCCAGACCAAAAGCTTAACTTTTTTTTTACCAAAATGATAGTTTCCGAAGAAGTCTATTACGTCAAGGCGACGGTGCAGGTTCGGGAATATCTGGACAAAACGTTGGGCATTTTTTACGGGCACCGATGTCTTGCGCGCTTCACAACAATTGGGGAGGTGATACGACATGATTATCAGCTAGCAGCTTAAGAGCATGATGGGGGCGCTCGCACCAGCGCTTTTGAGGGCGCGCTCACGCCCCCCATCATCGGACAACTCACGTGGCTCAACTACCTCGGACATCTTTACGTGCTATTGACAGTATTTTTATTGTAACCAAATTCTTGCGGTTTTAAAAATAAACGGGTACACTCCACTCTTGTTTTTAGGTTTTGATTAAGAACGGGGCGTAGCGCAGCCTGGTAGCGCGCCTGCTTTGGGAGCAGGATGTCGGAGGTTCGAATCCTCTCGCCCCGACCAACCTAAGGCCATCTTAATGCTGTAGAGCTTGTGTCTGATAAAAGATATTTTCATGGGGTTGTCATTCCCGCAGAAGCGGGAATCTAGACGATTACCACAATCTGCTGCTTCTGCTGAAGCGTCATTTTGACAGCTTTCCCCCTGAATTCCCGCTTCTGCTGGAATAACGAGAAGGGCGAGGGAATGACAGGTAAGGGTAAAGATTACCTTTTATAAGATATGAAAGGGCCAGCTATAGATGGGGAACTGTTTATTAAAAAAACAAGATCGTCACCTTTGAAGCCTTTTCCGTCTCTTTCATTTCTGCCTTCTCTCAAAGATAAAGCAACATTTCCCATTGTGAAACGGCTTTGGCGGGAGATGATACAGCCCCACTACCGGGTGTTAACGGTGGGGGCAGTTTGTATGGTTTTGTCTGCTTTCACGACGGCGGCTTTGGCTAAATTTCTTCAGCCCATTTTCGACGATATTTTTATCTCCCATGACCGTACGATGTTGTGGAAAGTCGCTTATTGGGTTTTGGGAATTTTTTTGGTCAAAGGCTTTGCTGCCTATGGGGAATCCCTCAGCCTTACCTACGTGGGGCAAAAAATCGTTTCCCATTTTCAAATTTTGATTTTTCGTCATTTGATCCATCAAGATCTTCAGTTTTTTTATCACTCACCCAGCGGTCGTCTGATCTCTTTTTTCACCCATGATGTTCAGATGTTGCGGCATTCCATAACCCAAACGTTGATTAGCATGGTAAAAGATTCCATGACGCTTCTCTTTTTGGTGGGGCTGATGTTTTACCAAGATTGGCTTCTGGCAAGCCTTGCCTTTTTCGTTTTTCCTGTCGCGTTAATTCCGTTGATTCAGCTTGGAAAACGCATGCGCAAAGTTTCTTTTGGGCAGCAAGAAACCATGGGGGCGTTTCACCAATTTTTGCAGCAGATTTTTCAAGGTATCCGCGTGGTTCAATCCTATGGGATGGAGGATTATGAAAAACAGCGCTCTCAAGCCTGGATTCAAAAGCTTTTTCGCCTCATGTTTAAAGGGGCTCAAGTTCGCTCGGCGGCCCACCCTATTATGGAAATATTGGGGGGGATTGCCATTGTTGTCGTGATTTTGTATGGCGGAAGCCAAGTGATTGAAGGTGCTCGCACCACAGGTGCTTTCATTTCTTTCATCACAGCACTGTTGCTGGCCTATGAGCCTGCCAAACGCCTCGTCCATTTGAATGCAACCCTTCAAGAAGGCCTTGCCGCAGCCATCTCCCTGTTCCGCCTTTTGGAAGTGGAACCTCTCATTCAAAACAATCCGGAACTTCCAGCGCTTCAAATTTCCAAGGGCGAAATTAAACTTGAACAGGTTGATTTTGCTTATACAGCAGAAAAACAGGTTTTCCATGATTTATCCTTGCGCATTCCAGGCGGACAAAAGATCGCTCTGGTAGGGCCAAGCGGGACGGGAAAGAGCACACTATTCAATCTGATTTTGCGGTTTTATGATGTGGATAAAGGTGCTGTTTTAATTGACGGGCAGCCTGTTCAACAGGTTTCCCTCGTTTCTTTGCGCAAACAAATTGCGTTGGTAAGCCAAGAAATTACGCTCTTCAACGATACGGTGGAAGAAAATATCCGTTATGGCTGTTTGGGAGCTTCTCGTGATGCCATTGAGATAGCTGCCCAACAGGCAGCCGCCCATGAATTTATCCAGGAACTTCCTCAAGGGTATGAGACCGTTGTGGGGGAGCAAGGGCTAAAGCTTTCAGGGGGGCAGCGTCAACGGTTGTCGATTGCTCGGGCTATTTTAAAGAATGCGCCTATCCTGCTCTTAGACGAAGCAACCTCCGCCCTGGACACCCATGCGGAAGCCCAGGTTCAACAAGCGCTGGATCACCTGATGCGAGGGCGAACAACGCTGATGATTGCGCACCGTCTTTCCACGGTTGAAAATGCGGATTGTATCCTCGTTCTTGACCAAGGGCGCCTTGTTGAAATGGGCTCTCATCAAGAACTGGTGAAGCGTCAGGGTCTTTATAGCCAGTGGGTTTTACCTTCCCTGAAGTGATGTGCACAAAAAGTTTGAACATTGCTCCTTTTTTCTATTTGGGCTAGAATGGAAGAAAAACGGGGATAAAAATCTGTGATTTCAAATGCATTAGACCAATGGGGTCTTGTTTCTAAGCTGTTTCACTGGGTGATGGGCGTGCTTTTGATAGGTATGTTGGGCATGGGCCTTTGGATGGAACAGTTGCCGCCTTCTGATATGAAATGGTTTGTTTATGGTATCCACAAGTCCACGGGATTGATGTTGTTGTTTTTTGTGGTATTGCGTCTGGGGTGGCGATTGATGCATAAGGTTCCTGCGTATCCCGCAGACATGCCCTGTTATCAAAAATCTCTTTCCTCTTTAACGGTTTGGGCTTTATATGGATTGATGTTCGCCATGCCTGTAACGGGTTTTGTGATGTCAGCCTTGGGTGGCCACCCTGTCCCTTTTTTTGGATTATTCACAATTCCAGCGCTCGCGGAAGGGCCAACCCCTGCGGGTTCGGTAAGCCACCAGCTGCACACGGTTTTGGGGTGGAGCTTTATTGCACTGCTTGTTTTGCATGTTTTAGGAGCATTTTATCACCACTGGATCCGTCGAGACGGTTTATTAAAACGTATGTGGTTTTTTTATCAGACGCCCCATGCTTCAAAGAAAAAACCTCAGCCTTCAAAGAAAGCGAAGAAAAAATCCTAGGGAAGCTTCCTCAAAAAGCAAGCTTTTTGAGGAGTCCATCCATGCCTTCGCGTTCAATAAGGGTGGCATACTCTGAACGTTGGGTGACGCTCATGCTGACGTTTTCAACGATCACGTCCATGACGCGGAAGCCAGCAGGCGTTTGAACAACAAGCCATACAAGCTCTGTCTTCGCGCCATCAGGCTTTACAATTTGGCTAAAAACCTTCCAGTTTTTTTTGCCCGGAAGGGGCGGAATCGTCTTTCCCTTTAAAACCAAAAATTTCTCATTGTTGTAACCCTCAAACCGGATTGCATAGGAGTGGGACAAATTTTTCTTAAAGAGCCTCAAATATTCCTGTCTTTTGTCAGCTGATAGATTTCGCCAGTGCTTTCCTAACACAAATTTTCCAATGGAGGCCATGGCAAAATCTTGCTCAAGTATGGTTAAAAAGGCTTTTTTTCGACCTTCTCTGCCAATAGATTTGTCTGCAAGCAAATGAATCACCTTTTCTCCAAGTCCTTCAATAAAACCCTCAACAGAGGTTTGGCCATAAGCAAAGCTTCCCCACAACACTAGGAAAAAACAACAAACTTTAAGCACTCCGCGGGTCAGCGCACACATTGAACGTATCATCATGCTTCAATATCCTCACTATAAACGGGTTCTTCCTCGGTTTCTGTTAGGTCTTTAGAACCTGAAACCCTGTTCAAAGGAGACGCCCTATCGCCTCTTTTTTGGTTATAGAGGCTGCGGATTGTGCTGTACAAATCTAACGAAGTTTCTTTTAATTTTTGGTAGCTTTCAAGATATTGCAAACGCCAATCCACCAGATCCACACCCCAGCGCACATACATCAGCTGTGGACGTTTGTTATGGCACACAATCAGGTTAAAGGGGTCTGTTAGCGCATCTACCAATAAACCAAGACCATCTCGAAAACTGGTGGCGCCTATGACGGGCAAAACAAGATAGGGGCCTGTTTCCATGCCTGCCATTTTTAAGGTTCTTCCAAAATCTTCTTCTACAGCTTCAACACCCATTTCAGCGGCCACATCCACCAAGCCCAAAAAACCAAAGGTGCTGTTGATAAGAAAGCGCGCCAGAGACGTTGCTGCTTTATCGATGTTCCCCTGCAGGACTGAGTTCAGAAAAGTTTTAGGGAAGGACAAATTGCGAAGGCCATTATGGATTCCGTCTCGCACCAATGGTGGAACCGCGGCCTCATAGCCACGGGTTACAGGTTCTAGGACAAATTCATCAAGGCCTTGGTTCAGGTCAAAAAAGACTTCATTCATTGGTCGAAGGGGATCTGGAATTTCTTGATAAACCCCTTGGGATTCTGACACAGGTTTCTCTGCAGTATCAGCCCAAAGGTTGTTATGGATTCCTAGGAGCAACAACCAACACGCACACGATTCTCTCCAAGCTTTGGGGAGTAATCTGTTCATAAAGACCTACCTTCTTTTTCTGCTAAAGTCCTACGTGGCAATCTAATTCGCCAGGATTCTAGCAGATCCTTCCTAAAAAAATAATTAAAAAAATACATAAAAAATTCTTCATCAAATCTTTAGGGAAGGTCTGTTTCGCATTCTCCACACCAAAAAGATTAACACAAGCAACCAAGCAATCCATAAATTATCGCGATAGGTACGGTAGGGAGTTTTTAGCAACGCCCGCGGGAGAGGGCTATCTAAAATTCCTGCTTGGTCCAGGGGGAGGGAAGCGATACAGCGTCCGTAAGGGTCAATAACGGCAGAAATCCCTGTATTGGCTGCGCGTACCAGAGGTAGGCCTTCTTCTACGGCTCGAAACCTGCAGCTGTCTAGGTGTTGATAAGGGCCTGAGCTTTGCCCAAACCATGCATCGTTGGTAAGGTTTAAAAGCCATTCTGGTTGAGGGTGCGAAATATCTGGAGCAACCACGTGTCCGGGAAAGATGACTTCATAACAAATAAGGGGGCTGAATGGAGGTCCTCCAGGGCATTCGAGGGTTTTCAAGCCTGTTCCTGGTTGAAAATCAACATCACCGTAAGTCATCTTCTTCAAACCACCTCCAGGCAGCATTTTTTCTAAAACCCAGCGGAAGGGCAGATATTCACCAAAGGGAACCAGATGGCTTTTATCATAGAAGGCGAAAATCTTGCCTTTGCTATCTAAAACCCAAAGGCTGTTCCAGGCAAGTCTGGCTTGGGATGGCGACGTTGATTCTTGCTTTCTTGGAGCTCCCAAAATAAAGGCTCCCTCTGGGGTTGTGAAGGCAGGCATGCCTTCAAAGCCCTGATCTGCTTCTAAGCAAAAGGGGACCGCAGCCTCGGGCCAGATAAGGTGTGTGACGGGTTGTTGGGATGGCGAAAGGCTGAGATCTACCAGTTTTTGAAAATTTTCTCGTCGTTTTTCAGGGGACCATTTTTCTTTTTGGGAAATATTTGGCTGAACAATGCGCAGAAAAACAGTCTCGTGGTAGGCGAGTGGAAAAGCTTCTAGCCTTCGTTCTCCAGCCAATTTTAAACCCCAAACGCTTGCGAGTAAGAATCCCGAAAGTGCTAGTTTCTTGAAAATTCCCTTGAAAAAAGGCAAGAGATAAGGAAAGGAGAGCACCAGCACAACCCACACGCCCAGCCCATAACTTCCCACCCAAGCGGCAGGTTGCATCAATCCGGCGGAATCTCCCAAGCTATAAGCAACCAAATTCCAGGGAAACCCTGTGAACAAATGTCCCCTTAACCACTCAAAAATTCCCCAGCAAGCGGCAAAGCCTAACCAGCGGGAAACGCCAGGCCGGGTAAAAAACCAGGTTCCACCTGTTACAGGGGCTAGAAAACAGGCAAGAATCGCTGGGAGCCCCAGCAGGCTAAAAGGTAATACCCAGAAAAACCGTGTCCACTCCACCCCCAACGAAAAGGAAATCCAATAGAGTCCCCCTGAAAAATAGCCCCATCCCCAGACCCACCCCAGTCCCAAAGCTTGGCGGAATGTTTGGGCTTTCTCTAGCGCGTATAGGCAAATCACCAGGCTGAAGCTTAAGCACCACCAAGCATAGACAGGGGCATATCCAAGGGCACTAAGGGCGCCCACAACGAACAGCGTAAGAAATTTTACCCAAGTTGTTTGGGTGTGCCATTTTTGAAAAAATGTTTTAAACGAACCAAAAAAGGATGAACAAAATTCAACAATCGTCTGAGGAAGCGAGACCATACCTTCAATGCTTTCTAACTGTTTCATAAGTCATGAAAACTTTATCGAGGCAGGCTTAGGATTGCAAGGGCTGAGAGTGCTCCGTGTTATTTTTCAAATTTGAAGCCCTTGGAAGTGACGAAGAAGGGATATCAAAAAATATTCTTATTGTTAAAAAAAATGACAAATAGATTTTTTTAAATTTAATGGTTGCAAGTATGACATTAACGTGAGGTTTTTTAAAAATGACCAAAAAAATTGCTAATTTCTTTCTGCTCTTGTTTTTTTTCATGGGATTTTCTGGCTATGCTATGCCCACAGATGAGGAATGGGATAAATATGTTGAGCTATTTCAACAAATTTGGATAAAGAAAACAAACGATAACAATAGACCTCTTTCGAAACTTCCTTTTATGGGCCGATGGGTGCGTCACTCCGGTGCTCAGATCCTCATGTACCCTAAGTACATTCCGGTCTTGCGCTCCGTTAGTTCCTGCCCCTCAGTTCCCTAAAAGTGGTTTCG
>JBOFKI010000085.1:0-3597 GCA_051657245.1 Alphaproteobacteria bacterium
CAATGTTTACACGCCTTCCATTAACCTGAACATGGCCATGGTTTACAAATTGGCGTGCCGCAAACACCGTAGGAACCCACTTTAGACGATACACAATGGCGTCCAACCGACGCTCCAAAATGTTGATGAGGTTTTCACCGGTGTCTCCTATACGACGCGCTGCCTCAATATACAAACGACGAAACTGGCGCTCCCCGATGTTGCCATAGTAGCCTCGCAATTTTTGCTTTGCAGCCAACTGCAGGGCATAGTTAGAAGGCTTTCCACCTTTTTGGCGCTGACCATGCTGACCTGGGCGATAATCCCGGAGGTTGATGGGACTTTTGGGGCGACCCCACAAATTCACGCCATAGCGACGGTCGATCTTATACTTAGCTTCAATACGCTTGCTCATCAGTTTCCATAAAAATTAAAATTTCTATTCATCCAACAAAATTGGACGATTTCTACTCAAAAGTCAATCAGGTTTTTTCTGAATTTTTTAAAACTGCTTGAAAAAATTTTGGAATAGAACTAGAGTTTTCAGGTTGATAATTTTAATGAAAATTTATTTTTAGATGGACAGTTGATCTCTTGAATAAAATTAATAAAATTCTTATGACAACCCTTGGGTATAACCGTTTACAGGATGAGTTGCGTTTTTTAAAAACTATCGAAAGGTATAAGGTTATTCAGGCTATTGCTGAAGCCCGCAAGCATGGTGATTTGTCTGAAAATGCTGAATATCACGCCGCCCGAGATCGGCAAGCCTTTGTAGAAGGTCGAATTGTAGAGCTGGAAGACAAAATTTCCAGGGCCGAAGTGATCGATGTTTCTAAATTATCAGGGGATCGCGTGCGCTTTGGGGCCACGGTTGCTCTTTTTGATGAGGACACTGAAGAAGAGATAACCTACCAAGTGGTAGGCGAAGATGAAGCGAATATCAAAGAGGGCCTTTTATCCGTTTCTTCTCCCCTGGCCGCGTCTTTGATAGGGCGGGAAAAAGGAGAAGTTTTCGAGGTTTCAACCCCCAGAGGAAGCAAATCTTATGAAATTATTTCGGTTGCTTTTAAGTAGGCTTGTTTTGAAAGCCTCTGTCATGTTGTAAACCTTCTCAATCGTACCAAAAAAAGGGGGCGACTTGATCAAACAAAGACAGGATGCTTTACATAAGAAAATAATTTTACAGTCCTCTTTTTCTCCTACGTGGTTTTTGGTTGATCAACATAAAACAGGGACGCGCAACCAGGGAATTGGGCTTTTAGAGGCTCTCAATCTCCCCTACACGCTCTTTTCTTTATCTGTCCACCCGTTGCTAAAGGCGCTGCCACGTTCTTGTTGGCCCCTACCTTGGATTAGAGTTGGGGAAACTTCTTTGCCTTTAACCCCTCCCTGGCCCAACCTGCTTGTGGCGGCAGGAACGGTTGCAACCCTTGCCGCAGCTAGAATTCGAAAAGCTTCAAGAGGGCGTTGCTTTACCATCGCCCTCCAAAACCCCAGAATAGATTTAAAGCAGTTTGATTGTGTTATCGCGCCCCGTCACGACGCTTTGCAGGGGGATAACATATTGGAAACTTTTGGTGCACTCCATCGGGTGACGCCAGAACGGCTTGTCCAAGAAGCTTTAGAATTTCGAGGTGCTTGGGATGGTCTTCCTCACCCCCTTGTGACGGTTTTGGTGGGAGGACCCAACCGCCACCTAACCTTTGGAAGGGAAGAAGCCAAACAGCTTGGAAGAGATTTAAAGCGCCTCCATGAACAAACCGGATGTGGTTTTTTGATGACCTGTTCCCGCAGGACACCTTTGAAAGTCCGTCAAATTTTAGAAACGCTTTCTTCTGAAATTCCGCTTTTTTTGTGGAATGGAGAAGGAAAAACACCCTATTTCGCTTTTTTAGCCATGGCAGACTACATCCTCGTAACCGAAGATTCTGTCTCAATGCTTTGTGAAGCTGCCGCAACAGACAAGCCTATTTTTGTCTATCCGCTTCCAGGGAAAGCATCAAAATTTGAAGTTTTTCACCAACACTTCTTTGAAACGGGTGTCAGCAAACCTTTTAAGGGTGAGCTTCACTTTTGGGCGCGGGCTCCTCTTTTGGAAACCCAGCGGGTTGCTGAGATTGTGAAGCAGCGCCTTGCAGATGTTCTTCCCCCATGCGCCTAGCACCGGCTTTAAATCCACGCCCCGTTGTACTTTTGAGCGGCCCTACTGCTAGCGGTAAGTCAAACTTAGCCCTCCAGATGGCCTCTCACATGCCAATGACGCTGATTAATGCTGATAGCATGCAACTTTATGCAGGCTTACCCATCTTAACTGCGGCGCCTTCCCGGGAAGATTTAACCCGTGGGGAACACCGGCTTTATCATGTCTTTCCATATGATTACCAAGGTGCTTGCGTTGCTTTATGGAAAAACCTTGCTTGCCAAGAGATTGAACGCACCTTCCAGCAGGGGAAGATGCCATGGATTATTGGGGGAACGGGATTTTACCTTAAAGCCCTTTCCCAGGGGCTTTCTGAAATGCCTGAAATTTCTCCACAAGCTAAACAGCATTTCCTTCAAAAAATTACCCATCTTCCAACGGAAGCCCTTTATGAACAGCTTCAAAAGGTGGACAGCCTCCTCGCCAGCTCTCTCTCGCCCCAAGACAGGCAACGGATCTGCCGGGGGCTTTTGGTCTATGAACAGACCCAAAAATCTTTGAGTTTTTGGCAAAAAGCCGAAAAAACGAAAGCACCCTACCCTTTTTTACATATCCATCTGGCACCACCACGAGCCATTTTAAGGGAAAGAATCCGAAAGCGTTTTGAAACGTCTTTAGAAAGCATTGTTGCGGAGGTGGCATTGTTCTTAAAAAATCCCAACGTCGCCGCCTCGCCTTTAAGACGCGCCGCAGGCTTTCAGG
The DNA here is from genome assembly GCA_051657245.1 of Alphaproteobacteria bacterium. Lineage (GTDB taxonomy): Bacteria > Pseudomonadota > Alphaproteobacteria > Holosporales > JBOFFI01 > JBOFFI01. Next base: position 2,885 of record JBOFKI010000085.1, read on the forward strand.
ATATACAAGCCTACCTAGAAGGGAACCTCACCCTCACGCAAGCAAAAGAACGGGCTATTATCCGGGTTCAGCAATATGCAAAGCGGCAGGATACGTGGTTTCGCCACCAAACCAATCCTGATCTTATTTTGGATATGGAATATCCTGAAACAATCCCAGAGACAGTTCTCTCCTTCCTTCAAGTCTAATTTCAGCGCTCTCATCTGTCCTTCCCTCCGCCTTTTTGTCATCCCCGCCTCTGTATTTTGAACAAGTTCGAACAGCTATAATACCTACAGACCCTGATCCAAGCCTTGAAAGGGCTCACACCTTTCCAATATACTCAAGCCATCTTGGAGGACACTCGGGAAATGATTCAGGATTAATCTCGCTTAATTACCCAGCCCCAAGCAGGCCAACCGCTTCCTCCCTATGGAAAAGCTTGAGCAGCAAGCGAAGCGTTTTTCCTCTGGGGGTTTGGAGCTGGGGGTCTTCCTTCAAGATCTGTTCTGCAAGGGCTCTGGCTGTGGGCAGCAGGGGGTGGTGCGCGGCCAGATCTGCAACACGGTAAAGCGGGAGACCACTTTGGCGTGTGCCCAGGTGGTCCCCTCCCCCACGTAAAAGCCAATCCTGCTCCGCGATCCAGAAGCCATCTTGGCTTTCTCTTAAAATTTTCAAGCGTGCCTGACCTTCGCTGGTTAAGGGAAAATTATAAAGAAGAAAGCAATAAGACG
>JBOFKI010000086.1:0-21199 GCA_051657245.1 Alphaproteobacteria bacterium
TGCTGGATCAGGGTTTCCCCCATTGTCCAATATTCCCCACTGCTGCCTCCCGTAGGAGTCTGGGCCGTGTCTCAGTCCCAGTGTGGCTGATCATCCTCTCAGACCAGCTACAGATCACAGGCTTGGTAGGCCATTACCCCACCAACTACCTAATCTGACGCAGGCTCCTCCTCTGGCGATAAATCTTTCTTTGTTTCCAAAAATATGCGGTATTAGCTGAAGTTTCCTTCAGTTATCCCCCACCAGAGGGTAGATTCCCACGCGTTACTCACCCGTTTGCCACTAAAACTTAACCGAAGCCAAGTTTTCGTTCGACTTGCATGTGTTAGGCATGCCGCCAGCGTTAGCTCTGAGCCAGGATCAAACTCTCAAATTGAAGAGTTGCAAAATCTGAATTTTTTTTCGAAAAAACAAACGTTTTTCGATTCAAGATTTTCTCTTGCCCAAAATAAATTAACTGACTAAAATCATTGGGACTCGAATAATGGTCAGCACACAGCTGCCATCCTCTTATCCCCCCTTATATACTTTTCAAAGAACCGTTTCTCCCCGCACGCAGAAAGTATTGATATTAGTATCCACTTCTCTCTCTTCTGTCAACAACCTTTTTTAAAAAAAATCCCCCCCCCTGTTTTTTATGGTTTTTTAATACTTAAAATGACCAACGATCAACCTAAGATCTGCGATGAACTCTCTCAAAGGACTCTGCCATTCAATAAACCTAAAAAATATTTACAAAAATCAAACCCATTTTAAACATTTTCTCATGAAGCGTCCCTATTTTCAACCCAAGCTACCCCTGTGATAAGGATGGTTTTTCAAAATTTGTTGAGCACGGTATAGCTGTTCTATCAGCATCACACGCACCAAAAGGTGGGGCCAGGTTGCCTTTCCGAAAGCTATGCGTGCGAAGGTTTGATGAGGAGTTTTATCCAAAACAGAGGCGGAAAAACCTTCCGCCCCTCCAATCAAAAATGCAGGCGAGATAGCTTGCCTTTGGCAGGTTGCCAAGAGTTCGCTCAACGCTTCACTAGACGTATCTTTTGCGAAGGGGTCCAAAATGACCCTTAAAAATCCTCCAGGAACCCCTTGCAATAAAAGCTCTGTTTCACGCTGTTGACGCACAGACGGTTCCATAGAAGCAGGAAATTTAGGATTAACTTCGAGCACAGACAAGGACCACGTCAAACGACGCTGATAAAACCAAAATGCTTCCTCAAAAGGCGTCTTTTTTAAGCAGCCTACGGCGCATATGGCAAGTCGCATCGTTTAAATCAAACTTTCTTGGCTCCAAGCCCTTCAGGAGACCAGCTTTCGTACCCCTGGAATTGGTCTTTTTTTTCTCGCAAAAAATGGGACGGATGGTAGGCATAGCGCGTACCTGTCAGGTTGGGCATATGCAGTTTTTCCCAGAAAAAAGGCGCACGCTCCCCCTGGGGAGGGGCTTCCATTGTGTGATGTAACCAGCCATACCACGCAGGCGGAACTTTTGAAGCTTCTGCGATGCCTTTATACAAAACCCAACGTCGCTCATTATGCCAGCTATGCCCCTTGCGGCGCTGACGGTAATAGCGATTCCCAAAGATATCCTTTCCCACAAATCTCCCGCAGAAAAAAATCAATAAACGAAGCCCCAACATTTTTTTCTTAATCCCCCGCTTTTAAAAAGCTTTCAAAAAAGGTTTCTTCGAGTATCTCACACAAGTGCACGCTTGTCCATCTTCGGATGTTGTACATTGAAAACCATCATAATTGATGAGATGTTTTTCCAAACGTTTCCCTAAGCCCTATCCCTTTTTGATAGGAGCCCCAAGCGTCTAAAATGCCTCGCCCAAAGATAGAGGGAGGAAGTGGAGATCCATCCACAGCAACTGCGCGCGCGCCTTCGCGCAAAATGGAAGCAATGGTTTCGCTTGAAAATTCAGGAAAAGCTTCCATCAAAAGGGCTGCTACACCTGCAACCATAGGAGCTGCCATCGATGTGCCCGAAAGCTTCCCAGTTGTTTCGTGAGAAGTGGGGCCTGAAATTCCAACACCTGGTGCTGTTATAAAAAACGAAGTATGGCTGGAATCTCCAGGATAACAGCTAAATGTTGCTTTTCGCTCATGGGATTTTAACATCCCGAAAGTTTCAACCTCATAAGCCCCGACAATTAAAATGCGCCCTTTGACGTAAGGCCTTTCAGCCAATTCCAGCAAGCTTTTTCCATAATCAGTTTTGACAAGAGGACTTGCATCGTTTCCCGCAGCAATCACGAGCAATTTATCCGCTTGGACAAGGGTTTCTATGAGATCTCGAACCTTAGGGCTGATAGCTCTATCGTGAAAACTGAGTGAAATGGAAAGGTTGATGACCCGAGCTTTACTCTGAAGCGCAAATTTAAAAGCTCTCACAAAAGCTTCGTCCCCTTTTTGGGTTCCCAATTTGATAGGGAGAATCAAACTTTCCGGCGCCATACCCCCGTGCCTCGAGTCTTGGCTAACAAGAATGCCAGAAACGTGGGTTCCATGACTTTCTGAGACAAACCTTCCTTGGGTATAAGAACGAGATTCTCCAACGTTTTCCCCATGGTTATCCGTGTTGTAACCAACGTCTTTAAACTGGGATTGGATAAGCGGATGGTTGGTTTCAAAACCCTCATCGACAACTGCGACGGTCACCCCACTCCCTTTAAGACCTAACCGGTGGAGTTGATCAACCTGGGTCCAGGTTAAATAAGAAACCGGAAATAAGGGGTTTTCTCCCCATTTCAAAGAAAAAGCCAAGAGGGCGAACGCGACAACGACACCCACTCCCCTACTTCCACGCCACATACAAAAAAACCAACAAGCCTAAAGAAACTATCAAACGATACTACAAGTCAAAAAAAAATTCAACCAGAGCTTTGAAAGGAAAAGGCCAGGCTTGATAGAAAGGCTTAAAACGGCCACCACCCCCGATACCAAGCCTTCTTTTCCTCAACCACTGGAGCAGTAGCTTTGGTGGTTTTTTGAAACTCTACTTTTCCGATACGCTCAGCAAGGGTTCCCGGCACGATATACCTTGGATCAAAAGCCTTGGTAAGCTTCCCAGAACCATCCTGCTTAATTTGATTGGACCCATAATGGAGAGGCGCAAACGTCTCACCCACAAAAGAAGTCCACCAACGACTCCAAAACCATTTCTTGCTAAGAACCTTTTGAACAGCATTATCCAGAAAACCACGCGCCAGCTTTTGAACCTCAGAAGCCGTTTGCAAGGCCTCATAGCCAATATGGTAGCCTTTCCCATAAAGAAAGCTTGCAAGCTTCGGATGCGCCACCTTCGTAAACCCAAACCACTGAAGAAGTTTTAGACCAAGGGCAGTTGGCCCATAACTATAGCTCTCATTTAAATAATCTGCCGTAGACTTTCCGGACACATAGTAAACGGGATCAGAGGCCACCGCATCTTGAAGCACATTATGACGCCCAACAAACTTTTCCGCTTGCCCGGCCGCCTCGCTATCAAATACCAAAGCTCCCGACATAAGGTAAGCCCGCACACGGTTAGATTTTGCATTATGATAACCTTCCCCCCAAATGCTTTTCGCAAAACAGGTCGCAAGATCTGCCACGGCCAATTCACCCATGGCACCACCCAGGCTGTGCCCCACCACAGTGATGTGAAAGTCTTCAGGAGATTGCTCGTAGAAGCGCTCTAACAAGGTATAAAGGGAATTTCGTGAAGAGAGGTAGCGCTCTGCATAACCCTTTGAAATCCTCCCATCAAACGAGAAAGACCGAGTGGCCGGATCTTTGAGATCCTTAGCAAACAACAGCTGGCCATCCAGATTATTGCGCCAGTCATGACCATCCTGGGATCCATGGAAAGCAACAACAGCTTCCCCTGTTTTTGGATTAAACGCCACAAGCCCAGGTAAATCTGTGTTCCCAGAATCAGCGGCTCCGCTCAGCCCACTAAATCCAGAAATTTTCCAGCCGCTCGTTTCACATTTCTCCAGAAGTGCTGAAGAGGAAACATTGCACCCCTTAGCCAATTCATAGCTCAGCTGCTCCATTTTGGCATACACCTTGGCGTTTGAGAGAAAACTTTCATCAACCTGAAAGCCCAAGTCTGTCTTTCTAACCAAAGCTTCTCTGACCTGAGGCTCCACAGAAGCCCGAGGCAAGCTTTCTGAATCAAGAGAAGAGGACGGCGCCGCGCTAGCACCAACATGCTTTTTCGAAATAATACTATACCCCTGCAACGAAGGGAAATCCTCTGGACCAAAAGACCGCAACGAAGAATAATCAGCAAAAGAAGACCCAGAAACTGACAAAGTAAAAAGAGAAACAAACAAGCGGCTAGAAATCTTAATCACTATCTTCCAAATCCCTACATGATTATCAGAAATATACCTATGGGATGGTACTATAGAACTTAATTAAAAAACAATATAAAATTTCTAATTGTTTTTAGAAAAAATTTCCATCTTTTTATTTGATTTATCTATTTTGTTTGTTAGAAGATTTCTCAGAGCTTTCTTTTTCTTCACTCAATTCTTTTTCAAGCTCTCTCAGCTGCTCCACCCGAACAAGCCCTTCCCACTCTTCTTGGAAATGGGCACAAACTTTTTTAACCCGATGGATCCACCGCCCAAGGGTGTAAAAGACTTTAGGTAAATCTTTAGGGCCAACAATCACAAGGGCCAGAGACAAAATGAGGATAAGCTCTCCCCATCCCAACAGATCAAACATGAGAATTTAAGACTTTTTATCTTCTGGGGAAGAGGCTGAAGTTTTTTCTGCTTCATCCCAAAGGCCTTCCTTAAAAGCTCGCAACCCCTTACCAACATCTGCCATCACACGGGGAAGCTTGCCCGCCCCAAAAACAATCAGCACCACAACCAACACCAGCAATACATGGCTTAAACTGAATCCCATAATTTTTCACCCCTCCAAATCAGAGCTCTCACATCAATAAATCTGTATGATCTTAACTTAAACCCATCCATTTCACAAGAAAGTCAATAATTAAGCTTGAACTATATTTAAGGTATAAGGAGATTGGACCTGGGGAAATCCCCAACAGAGACGGCAAAAACATCAGCGCTAAAAGGAGAAAAAACCCATAAGGCTCTACCCGAGCCAAAGGACGTGCAAGACTATCAGGCAAGAGGCCCACTGCTACGCGCCCACCATCTAAGGGGGGAATGGGCAACAAGTTAAAAACGGCTAGTAGCACGTTGATGGATACGCTGTAAAATAAGGTTTGTTTCATCAATCCTTGGGCCCCTAACGGTGCCAACGAAATCCCGTGAATCAAAAAGAGCGACAAGATTGCCAGCACGAAATTCATGCCAGGCCCTGCAAGAGCTACCAGCACCATGTCTCGCCGAGGGGAACGGAGATTCTCAAAGCGAACCGGAACAGGTTTGGCATATCCAAACAAGAAGGGGGATTTAGCCAAAAAAAGCATCAGAGGTAATAGGATCGTTCCAAAAACGTCCACATGCTTAAACGGGTTCAACGTAACCCGCCCCATGCGTACAGCCGTTGTGTCGCCACATTTTAAGGCAACAAATCCATGGGCTGCCTCATGGAGTGTAATGGCCAAAAGGGTTGGCAAAACATAAATTACCAGGGCATCAACCATCAATTTAACCTTGTGTCATTTGGACGATATAAGAAAAGGTAGCATCCTCTGTCTATCTAAAGCAAGGTAATTTGAAAAAGGAAGGGGGCTTATTGCCCCCATATCACAAGTTAAGCGTGTTTTAAGTATGTGGCTAGGTTGCTAGTTCACACATTCGCACCAGCTTTTTTCTGGAACCTGATTGACGCAAGAGCAAGGCACACTCCACCAACGCCCATCCCACTTCATATGATTTTTTGTACATACTTGAGGACAAACCTGTTGGGCACTTGCTTGATCCCGAATAATGTCTGCCTCAAAAGCCGCTTTGGCAAATACGTTTCCAGATATTAAACAAGAAAAAGCCGTCATAAAAGCTATTTTTCTCAAAGACATGATGCATCTCCTTTGCACAGTTTGTTGTCATAACGAGTTTATTTAACGTATTGTTATAACGTGTTTATTTTGTCAAAAAAAAGTTAACATTTGGTAATTCCGTTTAGAGGGCCCTCGCACAAAATAGGCTTGCGTCGGGAAAGAGCTTTTTGTTAGGGTAAGCGTAATGTTTTCACACCAATGGCAAAGGAGCTTATCCCGTGGCTGCTTATCAATACATTTACGTTATGAAAGGACTTTCCAAAACTTTCCCCGGTGGCCGTGAGCTTTTTAAGGACGTTTGGCTTTCTTTCTTACCAGGGGCCAAGATTGGTATTATTGGTGTTAACGGAACGGGTAAAAGCACCCTCATGAAGATCATGGCAGGGATGGAGCAGGAATTTCAGGGAGAGGCTTGGGCTGCTGAAGGCACTACGGTGGGGTATCTGCCCCAAGAGCCCGCCCTTGATCCTGCCCTCACCGTTCACGAAAATATCATGGCAGGCCTGACCCACGTTAAGCAATTGTTGGAAGATTTTGAGACCATCAGCCAAAAATTTTCACAGCCTTTATCCGACGATGAGATGAATGCCTTGATCGCTGAACAAGCGGAGCTACAGGAAAAGATTGATGCCATAGATGGGTGGGATGTGGAGCGCCGCATTCAGGTTGCCATGGATGCCCTCCGTTGCCCCCCGGGGGATGCGGCCGTCACCCACCTCTCCGGGGGTGAAAAGCGGCGGGTGGCCTTGTGCCGCTTGCTCTTACAACACCCAGACATCCTGCTGTTGGATGAGCCAACCAACCACCTGGACGCAGAATCTATCGCATGGTTGGAGCGCTTTCTTCAAGAATATACAGGAACTGTGATCCTCGTGACCCACGATCGTTACTTCCTCGACAATGTGGTCAGCTGGATCCTGGAACTTGACCGTGGCCAAGGCATTCCCTTTGAAGGAAACTATTCTGCCTGGCTTGAACAAAAGCAAAAGCGTCTAGAGCTTGAGGGACGTCAAGAAGCTTCCAAACAAAGGATTTTAGCCCGGGAGCTGGAATGGATTCGCCAATCCCCCAAGGCTCGCCAAGCCAAAAACAAAGCCCGGGTGACAGCCTATGAAGCCCTCCTTGCGGAAGAAGGGCGGCAAACCCTGGACCAAGCCCAAATCATCATCCCTGTTGCCCAACGCTTGGGAACCACCGTATTAGAGGCAGAAGCCCTCAGCAAACACTTTGGTGACAAGGTCTTGTTTGAAAACCTCACCTTTCGCTTGCCCCCTGGAGGAATTGTGGGGGTGATTGGCGCCAACGGAGCCGGAAAGACGACCCTATGTCGCATGTTAACAGGGCAAGAAACACCAGATTCAGGAACCCTAAAAATAGGGGATACAGTTGAGATGGGCTATGTGGACCAAAGCCGCGAAAACCTCAACGATGGCAAAAGCGTTTGGGAAGAGATTTCGGATGGGTTTGACGATATCCTCTTGGGCAAGCAGAAAATTTCAAGCCGGGCCTATTGCTCTTCTTTCAATTTCAAGGGCAGTGACCAACAAAAAAAGGTGGGTTTCCTTTCAGGGGGTGAGCGCAACCGTGTTCACTTAGCAAAGCTTTTAAAATCTGGGGCTAACCTTCTTTTTCTCGACGAGCCCACCAACGATTTAGATGTGGAAACCCTGCGAGCTTTGGAAGAAGCGCTGCTGGCCTTTGCAGGCTGTGCCGTGGTGATCAGCCACGACCGCTGGTTTTTAGACCGCATCGCAACCCACATTCTGGCTTTTGAAGGCAACAGCTCTGCCGTTTGGTTTGAGGGAAATTACGAGGCCTACGAGGCAGACCGCAGGCGCCGCCTGGGCCAAGACGCCCAACCCAAACCCTTGAAATATCGAAAGCTTGGGTAACACGGCGCATGGCTTCTCTTTGAAAAAAGTACACCGAAGAAATTTTATACCCCAGGCTTTAAACCGAACCTTATGAATCGATCACCTCGGTCACCATAATAGGAAAATTTTGATCTATCAGGTTTTTCGGAAGAGCCCCGGAACTTTTCTGCAAGTAACTTGCTTACTTTCCTAAAAATGCTATTTTTTGGCTTTTCGACAGCAGCTATTTTATGCTCGGGCTCCACGCTTTTAAGGCTGGCCTTTCGCAACGGAAGCGTTTCTTCAACAGGAACAGCTACGAGAATTGCAAGCTTGTTTTGCTCAGATGCTTTGACAGGCTCAACCCTGTCGCAAGGAACCCCTCGCACCACAGGCTCGCTAACAAATACAATTTCTTCCAGCTCCTCAAGGTTGATATCAGGTTGTTTTTGAGCAGAAACAGGGTTTTCTGGCACAAGCGCACATGCTTGCCTTAACGTTTCTGCTTCTTCAACAGGAGGCTTCAAAAAAAACAAAGCTTTTTTGGCAGGAGCCTTAGGACTCAATTTTTCTGCCGCTTCAAGCTTCGCCTCGGGGGGCTTTGGATTCGCCACCACCTCTACCTCGTCCAAATCAGGAATCGGAGTCATTTGCTTTTTAGCAGAAAGAAGATCTTCCAGCGGAAGCACCAGCGCTTCTCTCAGGGTTTCTGCTTCTTCAACGGGGAGTTTTGGAGGGCTTTCCTCAACATCGGCTCCCATCTCTCCATCATCTAGCGCCCTTCCTTCATCCAGCGCCCCCTCAATCAAGTGAAAGGGAGTCAATGCTTCTCCTGCTGCAGGCTCAGATGCTTTCCAAACATTGCCTAACCTTTGGGAGAAGGAAGAGAAATTTTCAAATTTTCTCGGATTCTCCCCGATAGGAAGCAAAATGGGCGCAGCTTCTTTACCAAAAGATTCAAACATTAAACGCACTTCTGATTGCTGCGAGGAGGCAGAAGATTCCGACAAAAAAGAGTCAGTAAGATCACCATCAGGCAAACTGGTTTTCAAAAAAGAAATCTGCCCCTTTTTTCTGTTTACGAATTTTTCGGCCCAACTACTTTCCTTTGATGGAGAAGAAATTTTAAGCAAAGCCGTGCCGTTTTGATGTTTAAAATCAAGCTGGAAACACAAAGCACTCAAAAGAAAAACCGAAAACGTCGAAAATTTTTCTAAAATAGTCATATAAAAAAATCTTTATGGAAAAATAAACAAACCTCCTATGACTATAAGAAAATACGAAAATGATCAACAACTTTTCAATAAAGTCTCATAAAAAAAAGAGCGTGTTTTTTTACAATTTTTCAAAGCCATCTGTGTCATTCGTCCCAAAATGAGGAGAAGACCCAGAGCTTAAATGTTTAGTCCCAGATTTGAGTAGTATAGGAGTGTGGAGATTGATGATCGAAGGATTTATGATGGGACACAAATATGACACAAACTCAAATTGCCGTCCTCCCCTTTTGTTACTCGCCCCGTTCTTTAATCCTCGACGAACATTCCAAACTCCCCTCAACCAGCTTTTTCCAAAAAATGATGGAGGATTATTTGATAAGAGGCCGACTATAGGGAGAAAAACAGGACTTACCAAGGGCTTTTCAATGAATCTTAATAAACAAATGCTAAAAAGCTAAGAAACAGGCAAATCGCCCAATCGCGAGAGTTTTTCGATACGGCTGGTGTGTCGCCCGCCCTCAAAAGGCGTCGTCAAAAACGTGAGAAGAGAAGCAAAAGCCATATCCACCCCAATAAGGCGTTCCCCAAAAACAATCACGTTGGCATCATTATGCTGCTTTGCCAATTTTGCCGTCAATGGATCTTGACACAGCACCGCACGCACATGGGGATAGCGGTTCGCAGCGATGCTCATGCCAACGCCACTTCCGCAAATCAACAATCCCGCCACGGCTTTTTGAGAAACAGCTGCCGCAACCTTTGGCACCTGGTCTGGATAGTCCACAGAAGGCGCCGTCTCAAAAACGCCTTCATCTGTCCATTCAAGCTCAGGATAAAAAGAAAGCTTTTCCAAAAGCTGACGTTTCAAGGTGACGCCTGCATGGTCTGCGGCGGCTATTACATGAGAAAACAAAAACTGCACCACTTGCCCCCAGCTGATTTTTAAAACAAGGCCTTCGCGCGTTTTTCAAAAGCGCCCATCATGCGACGAACCGCTTCTTCAAACACCACCTCCATCATATGCCGAAAAAGGGGATGTTGAAACTCAAAATCAATAAAAAAATCAACCACGCAGCCGCCCCTCTCGGGGTCTGGTATAAAGCGCCAACAGGTTTGTAAATGGCGAAACGGACCTTTGGTGTAACGCACTTCAATGCGCTCCCAGGGAAAGAACTGCACATGGGAAGAAAACGATTCCTTCAAAAAACCAAACCCTATCACAAGGCCAGCCTCCATGTCTTCAGAAGTCTTCCTGTGCACCAAAGCTTCCTTACACCAGGGAAGAAAGAGAGGATATGCCTCCACATCTGCCACCAGCTCAAAAAGCTGTTGCTGCGTATAAGGGAAAAAGCGCGCTTCCGCGTGGACTGGCATGACAGCTGGTCCTTTTAGCGCCGCTGGGCTGCAACTTGGCGCGCCTGCTGAAGCCGCTTGAAATCATCTTCCGCATGGTAAGAAGAGCGGGTTAACGGAGACGCCGCCACCACCAAAAACCCCTTCCCAAGGGCCATGGTTTCATAGGCTTGGAACACCTCAGGCGAAGGGAAAGACATGACAGGATGGTGTTTGGGGGTGGGCTGAAGGTATTGACCGATAGTTAAGAAATCTACACCTGCTGCGCGCAGATCGTCCATTACTTGATACACCTCCTGGGGGGTTTCCCCAAGCCCCACCATCAAGCCAGATTTTGTGAAGATCGAAGGGTCTTGCTTTTTCACCTGATCTAATAATTTCAAGGAGTGAAAATAGCGGGCGCCCGGCCGCACAGAAGCATAAAGCCTCGGGATGGTTTCGAGGTTGTGGTTGTAAACATCTGGGCGAGCGTCCACGACGGTTTCAATGGCGCCTTCTTTTCTTAAAAAATCAGGGGTGAGCACCTCAATGGTTGTGGCTGGCGCCGCCTGTCGAATCGCCTGAATCACAGCGGCGAAATGGGCAGCCCCCCCATCTGGGAGATCATCCCTATCCACAGAGGTGATCACCACATGGGACAACCCCAGCTGCCCCAGAGCCTTCGCGACCCGCTCAGGTTCATGGGGGTCCAGCTGATCTGGGCGCCCTGTTTTTACGTTGCAAAACGCACAAGCCCGGGTGCACACCTCTCCCAAAATCATGATGGTCGCGTGTTTTTTTGACCAACACTCCCCAATATTGGGGCAAGCGGCCTCTTCACAGACTGTCTTCAGCTGAAGGTTACGGATGATCTCCCGGGTTTCTTGATATTCCTTGGAAACAGGGGCTTTTACCCGAATCCAAGCTGGCTTAGCAAGCGGCCCAGACGGTACAACACCATGGGGCGTAGAAGTCATGTCATAACCCTCTTTAACGCTAAATAAACCCCAGTCTAAATTTTTTTCACGCCAAGCACCAGCGCTAATTTACAAACCCCTGGGGAGATAGCGAAAATCATCTCTCCTTCTTCTTCTCTTTAAACAAGCTCAATGCATCGATCACCTCACGGTCTTGCCCCGTGGGAAGAATCTGAATTTGTTGATTGATTCCAAGTTTTTTGGCTGTTTGGTTAGCTCCTTCATAAAACTTTACTATCGAATCAATATGCGATCTATTGCTAGCCTTTCGTTCTTCAAGATTTTTGCCTTCGGATACATTAAGAGATTTCAAATAAGATAGGTCTTTAAAATAAGTTTGGAGGAGCTCTTCTCCTGGCCTAATGTCTTCAATTGAAACTGCTACTTGAATCGGGCATAAATTATCTGTAAATCTTACCCAAGCCAAAGCAACATTGCCGTTTGATGAACTGCCCTTTTCTACGGAATTAATGAGATCCAGCGGCCCTAATTCTCCCTGATTGATCGCAAGTGTAAAACGACGATCCCTCCAATAAACGACTGATTGGTACAAAATGCTTTGTGATTGATTTTTCTCGATCTCATCCTCGTAATAACAGATCAAATCTTTTGGGCTTGCAGCCTTAGTAGACATGGCGTTTTCTAATTTTTCTTTGTTTCCAGAGAATCCCCATTTTTGCAGGTCAATATAGGTGGCTTTTCTATATTCAGTATGGCGCAGAACACCAGGGACAATGCCTAAAAAAGAACCTATTTTAATAAATTTTTTCGCTCGAACGCCACGCTGTCCTCGCAAGCCGATCCTTGGGGAATTCTCTGGAATGGTAAAAACTTCCATTCTGTCTTCAAAAAATTTTCTCCGTCCTTCAGCTGTCTTCTGAAGCCCCACGAAATGTCGAAACTTATTTTTCTCTAAGAAAGCATTATCTTCTGCATCTCCAGAAAGGAAATTCTCTTGAATCATATAAACTTTGGGAAAAGGCTTCTTTCCCATTTCTTTTTTTGCTTCCTTCAATACATCATCCCGCAAGATCGCAAAAGCAGTATGCGAAACATAAAAAGAAGCCTCGTGGGACCACGGCAGCGAAATTGGCGCAGCATAACCTCCACAAACAAAAACTAGATAAAAAAATATAAAAGACTTTCTAAACATCTAATGTATACCCCCTAATTCTAATAAAAGACAGCGTCCCAGCTTCTTGAGCTGCGATGGCGATTAAATTGAAAAAAATATTTGAGACAAAAAAATAAAAGAAAAAAGAATCTAAATAATTAAACAAAAAAATAATAAAGTAAATAAAATTATTTCTAGTTTTTACTTTGGTAAATTTCTTGCAAAGACACCTCTTAGAGGAATCTACGTTGATAAAGGATTTTCCATGCGCATCGAAGACGTTAAAAAGCTCCCCTCCATTCCGGCTGCAAGCCCCAGCTATCCCAAAGGCCCCTATCATTTTGTTAATCGTGAATATTTTATCATCAAATATACGTCAGACCCTGACGCTATTCGAGAAGCGATTCCTGAACCTTTGGAGCCTGATGGCTCAAACACCGTGCTTTATGAATTTATCCGCATGCCAGACAGCTCCGGATTTGGAGACTACACCGAAACAGGCGTGGTGATTCCTTGCAAGTTTAAAGGAGAAAATGTCAATTTCACCTCCCAGATGTACCTAGACTGCCACCCACCTGTGGTGGCTGGGCGCGAAATTTGGGGCTTTCCTAAAAAAAATGGAGAACCTAAATTAGGCGTGGTTCACGACACCTTAACAGGAACCCTTGAATATGCAGGCCAGCTGGTGGCCATGGGAACCATGGGATATAAATACCAAAATCTTCTAGGGACAGACACCGATACGGACGAAATCATCAAACGGTTATCCAAAACCCAGGTAAACCTGAAAATTATCCCCTCCGTTACAGGGAGCGTCGACATCGCCCAATTGGTTGCCTATAACCTAACCAACATCAAAGTAAAAGGAGCCTGGGGCGGGCCCGCACGGCTCCATCTAGTCCCCCACGTCAACGCACCTGTCGCAGATTTGCCTGTCCAAAAAATTATAGGAGGATCCCACTTTCTCGCAGACCTCACACTCCCAGAAGGACGTGTTATCTTTGACTATCTAAAAACTTAGCTTTGGTTAGGAAAAGGGGGCGTCATTTTTCAAGCCCCCCTGATCTCCCCCTTGGGCTTCCCAAAGCCTAAAAAGGAATATCGTCTTCTTGGAATGCCGAAGCGCCACCGCCTGCGGATTTAAATCCGTCCCCAGAAAAGTCTCCATCTGCTCCCTCACCGCTCTTGCTATCCAAAATGGTGAGTTCCCCACGGTAACGCGATAGAACAACCTCTGTTGTATATTTTTCTTGGCCGGTGCTGTCCGTCCACTTACGGGTTTGAAGCTGCCCTTCAATAAACAGGCGCGACCCTTTTTTTAAAAACCTCTCCGCAACATCCGCCAAGCGCTCATTGAAAATAACCACCCGGTGCCACTCTGTGCGGTCTTTACGCTCACCACTCGCTTTATCTCGCCACTGCTCTGAAGTTGCGACGGAAAGCTGCACAATCTTAGTTCCATCTTGTGAATGCCGCACCTCAGGGTCTCTGCCCAAGTTACCAATGAGCATGACCTTGTTTACACTTCCCGCCATAATATATTTCTTCCCTTAAAGTTTGTGAAAAACAATTGATTTCAATACCTGCCTTACAAAAACCTTATAAAAGATTTTTATAGGAAAAGCAAAAAGAAAGATTTTTCACGCCATGGTAGAAAAACAAAGGGGTGACGGCTTAGGAAATCGCCACTTTTTTAAGCCACGTTTTCGTTTTGCCTAATGCAGCTTGACCTCAATAGGCTCACCCTTAACATTTTTAAGGGGGTTAAAAACGATCATAAAATTGCCTCCGAGATCTAGATATTTGATGTAGGTTTTGGGCAAACCAGCCTGCAATGCAGCGACACCCACATCGCTTATCATGTTGTGGTCTAAGATAAGAACCGTTAATTTTTGCGCTTTGGGAAGCGCCTGTACCAAATCTTCAATGGGAAATTCGGAAGATAAATTCAAACTCAGCTCAAGTTTTTTAAGGTTTGGAAGGTTTGGAAATGCGGCTGCTAATGCATTGATTCCCCTAGTCCCAATGTCAGTAGCGTTAAAATAAAGATCTTGAATGGAAGCGGGAAGTTTAGCCGCCAGCGCCTCTAGACCTGCATCTCCAATTTTTTTCATCCTTAAATTAAGGCTTTCCAGGCCAATAGGAAGCTTCTCAGCCAAAACTCGAATCATGTCCATATCAAGTAAACTGCTTTCATAATAAGTTTCTAAATCAATGGCTTTGACCTCTGTCATTTTTGGCAAAAAATCAAGGTAGCTTGCTAATTTAGCTGCTTCCGGTCGATTATCCGTTTCCGGCTTACGTTTCCCCTTTTCCAAATTTTTGAAAAAAGGCAAATCCGCCAGCGTGCGATCCTTCAACTTAATGCGAGTCGCAAAAGCAGTCACTTTGCCCTGAATCGTCTTGCCGCTAGATTTCAAATTTTGTGTGTCTGAGGAGGAAAGAAATTGTAGAATTTTGCCGATCTTGGCCGAAGTTTGTTTTTCAAGCTCACTTAGTGGGCGCTGGGCTCTTTTTTCACCCGTGGTTTCTAGGGCAAGGTTGTCCTTTTCCCCAGCAAAAACCGCCGTTGCCCACGCCAAGGTTGAAACAAAGCAAGCCACATTTTTGATGGATTTTAAGGGGTTGGTAGGTTTTTTTAACATGACCAAGTTTCCTCTTTTTCGTTAAAAATCAATAAATTAATTTCAACCCAGAAAATGTTGATAAAAAGTCAAAAAAATCAACTCAATTTTGGGCAAATTTATGTTGGTTAAAACTAAAAGATCCCCAACACCAGCTTGACAAAAGGGTTGGGTGGCTGCATCTTTTACCAAAATGTAATGTGTGTATGTGCTTTGACGAAAGAAGGCCGGACTTGAAGATTTTCGCAGGAAATAGCCACCCTATCCTGGCCAAGCAAGTCTGTGAATTTTTGGGCATTGAGTTGAGCCTCGCAACGGTTAAACGCTTTGAAGATCAAGAAGTCTTCGTTGAGATTTTTGAAAGCATCCGGGGTGAAGATGTTTTTGTCATTCAATCTACCTCCCACCCGGCCAATGATCATTTGATGGAGCTGTTGGTTATTTTAGACACCCTCAAGCGCGGGTCAGCTAAACGCATCACGGCCTGTATTCCCTATTTCGGCTATGCCCGCCAAGACCGGAAAACAGGGCCGCGAACCCCCATTTCCGCTAAACTTGTGGCGAATTTGCTGCATGTTGCGGGGGCTCATCGGATTTTGACCCTTGACCTCCACGCAGGCCAAATCCAAGGCTTTTTTGATATTCCCGTTGATAATTTGTTTATAACCCCCTTGTTTAGCCGGGATATTTTGGCCCAATTTCCAGGCAAAATGCCCCTCATTGTCTCCCCAGATGTGGGAGGGGTGGTTCGCGCGCGGGCCCTGGCCAAACGCCTGGAAGCAGACCTTGCCATTGTCGATAAACGCAGGGAAAAGCCGGGGGTCAGTGAAGTGATGAACATCATCGGCGATGTGCAGGGAAAAATTTGTATCTTGGTGGATGACATTGTAGATTCCGCCGGAACCCTTTGCAATGCAGCCGATGCCCTTCAGGAAGCTGGGGCAGAAGCTGTGTATGGTTATGTAACCCATGGGGTTTTGTCTGGAAAAGCTCTAGAGCGGGTCAAAACATCAGCCCTTAAAAGCTTAGTTGTGACCGAAAGCATTGCTGCACGCGAGGCTATGGCGGATCACCCCAAAATTCGGTTTCTTTCGCTGGCGCCATTGTTGGCAGAATCGATTCGTCGCATCTCCCAGGAACAATCCATCACCAGTTTATTTGATTAACATGTTGAAAGAAGATAAAAAACAGATGGCACAAACCATTTTAATTTTAGGGGCCAATGGGTTTATTGGAAGCCACCTGATTGAAGCTATTCTGGAAGATCGTCCAACTTGGGAAGTTTGGGGGTTGGACCTTTCAGATTTCAACCTTCAAACCTGCCTTCAAAATCCGCGACTTCGCTTTCAAAAAGGGGATATGCTTCAAGAAAAAGCTTGGCTCGAAAAAGCAATGGAGGCTTGCGATGTCGTGCTCCCCCTTGCGGCTATTGCTAACCCTGCGCTTTACGTACAAGACCCTTTAAGGGTTTATGAGCTAGATTTTGAAGCCAATCTGCCCATTGTACGCCAGTGTGTAGCTCAGAAAAAACGCCTCGTTTTCCCTTCCACGTCAGAAGTGTACGGCATGGGGGTTGATACCGTTTTTGACGAGGACACATCTCCCCTCACCCTCGGGCCCATCTGCAAACAGCGCTGGATTTATGCCTGTGCTAAACAGATGATGGATCGCTTGATTTTTGCCTATGGGCAGCGAGATGGATTGGATTACACACTTTTCAGGCCTTTCAACTGGATCGGCCCAAGACTTGACTCCCTAGACCCCGCCAAACGCAAACAAGCAAGGGTCGTCACCCAATTTTTGGGAAATATTCTTGATGGAGCGCCCATTACCCTCGTAGATGGCGGAAGCCAGCGCCGCGCTTTCACAGACGTTCGAGATGGTATCGAAGCGTTGCTCTACATTTTGGATAACCCTTCAGGAAAGGCTTCCCAGCAGATTTTCAACATTGGCAACCCTGCCAATGATGTTTCCATTGGTGAGTTGGCTGAAACGTTGCTCCAAACTGTTTTAGCCCATCCCCAGTGCCCTGGGCAAGCCCGCCAAACGCGCTTTGAAGTTCAAGATGCCATTTCTTACCTAGGAGAACATTACCAAGACACCCAATTACGCGTTCCATCCGTCCAAAAAGCTCTGGATAGGTTGAATTGGAAACCCCGACGTTCGCTTCAAGACTCCCTCAGTTGGATTGTGGACATGCATTTTTCCGGTTAATACAAGCGCCATTTTTTTAAAAAAAATGAATCAATTCAAACCTTAGGCAATATTTATCATTGTTTTTATCAAATTGAAAAAGGTCCGCTTGTTTTTTCGAGCGAGGATGCTATGATATTGTAAAATTTTGTTGAAAAAGTGTGCTAAGTTTTTTCAGAAAAAGAGGCATATGACGCATACTAAAGAAATCTCCTGGAGCCCTTCAGCACCTCCTCAGCATGGCGGCGTTGGATTTTTGGGCCAACAACGTGGTTATATACACCCTGCAGCTATCCAGGCGTCTTTTCAAGGGCCTGAATATGGCTATAAAGGCGGACGTGAGAACAGAAAAGAAGCTTACGGCGGCATTGGCAGACTGTCTCTTTTATCCATTGGACTCAGTTTGATGCTTCTCGGCATCTGTTTTTTCGGATCAGGATTTTGGGTTGGCTGTTGGTTTTCTGGAAAAAACACTACCGTGTCCTCTTTGGCATCTCTATCTCTTGCACCAGGAAAGTCTCCCTTAAATGCAAGCCACACCAATGCGTTACTCGAAATTTTGGGAGCCGCTGGCGGAAATATAGGAAGGATTGCAGGGGCAGCCCAGCGCGTTGTAGAAGAAGAACGTCAGACTACGGAACCAGTGGAAGGGAATGTAGCACAGAACTCAGCAAGCGTTGTTAATACGCCCAGCGGGACCTCTACGATCCCAGGCCTAACGACAACGATTATCCCCCCCCAGGCACCCGGCTCTTCCGTTTCTTCAGCTATGGCTCCCCATGGCAACGTTTCCTCTTCACCCCAAACACTCTATTCTGTTCAGCTGGGAGCCTACGCAGCCAGAGACAATGCCATTGATCTGATGCATAAACTGCAAGGACTTACCATCCCAACATTCCTCGTGGAAGGTAAAAACACCGACGGGACACCTGTTTTTTATGTACGAGCAGGTTCTTATCACCCGTTTGGGCTAGCCCAAACTGCAGCTAAATCCATTGCTGAGCAGTCTAATTTGACGGCTGTTGTGGTTACCACTTCCTCTGGGGAGAAGCGCTTGTCCCAATGAAATGTATTCGTTTAGACCTCCCCTGGTTTCGTTTTTCACTGCTTTCATGTTTTTCTTTTTGGCTGAGCTCTTGTTCTTTACTTCCTAAGCAAATAGGAGATCAAGTATCTCTTGAAGCAGTTTCTTTTGAAGCTTCCTCAGATGCTAATTTGAACGCAGCTGTTTCAATGGACTTGGTTGTTGTTTACACGGCCCCCCTTTACGAAACGTTCAAAAAAATGACAGCTGAGACTTATTATACTTCTGTGGAGCAGCTGCGCAGGGATCATTATGGTGTTCTTCAAATTTGGCACTGGGAGATTGTTCCTGGTCAGTCAAAAGCTTATCAACTGATGGGATCGATTTGCAGTGCTGTGGGCGCTGTTTTATTTGTAGATTATAACACGCCTGGGGAACATCGCGCTGATGTCGGCAAAATACCCCATGCTTTTGTTTATTTGGATAAACAGGGCTTTCGCTTGTCAAGCGCAGCACCTCAGATGCCCCTTGAAGAAGCCTACCCAGTTTCTCTTGAAACACCTCTTATCCAGCATCCCAAGCCTTCTCAACCAGGAAAATAGATAGTTATGCGTCATTCTTTTAAATTTCTCCCCTATCCTGTTCAGTGGTACGAAGGTATGTTGTTGATGCCTCAACATTTTCAACAGGCTGACCAACTTCACCATAAGCTTTTAGAATATCATTTTTCAGTTGCGTCACCTTACCACTGGGGAATTCGAGATTTGTTTGTGGATGCTGGGCAATTTGCAAATGGGGTTTTCAGGGTTCTTTCCTTGGAAGGCATTCTTCCAGATGGAACGGTTATTTTTTTCCCCCAAGGATTTGACGACGTTTTGGAAGTGGCGCTTGCTCCCCATGGGGCTGCATCCCAACAAACTCCTTTAAAAGTTTACTTATGTCTTCCAGAAGCCCACCTTTTTGGAGATGGCTTTGAGAATAAATCACTACCGCGTTATGAGTCCATTGAGGCCCTTCCTGTTTCTGACGATAACACGGGGGAGAATCCAATTCCGTTAGCGCGCCTTAAACCCAAATTGCAGCTAATCGTTTCTCAGGTGCCGCCAGCGCGCTACGTTTCAATGCCCCTTGCAGAAATTTCCATGGCCGGCAATGCGTTTATACAAACGACGTTTATCCCCCCTCTTTTGCGTGTAGACCTCGCCTTTCCCCTTGGACAGACATGCTTAGGGCTTGTACAACGCTTGCGAGATAAAATTAGCTATTTGCAAGGAAAAATACAAAATTTACACCTGGATGCTCTCAATACTCAAAATTCTCGGGAAGCAGAAAGCATTCGTAAGCGCTTAATCACAGGTCTCCTCCCCCTGGAAGCTGCGTTGAATGCAAAAGGGGGCCTGCACCCTTATGAGTTGTTTAAAGCACTCACCCAGCTAGCATCCCAGGGAGCACCTCTTCGTCATGTGATTAATGCGCCTGTTTTTCCAGCCTATGACCACGCCAATTTACAAGATACTTTTCAGCCCTTATTTGATTTTATGGACAATGTTTTGAACAATGTTGAAGAATCTTACATTGCTATCCCGTTTGAGCAGCAAGACCGGGTTTACAGCCTCCCTCTTCGGGAAGCTTGGCTCACAGATTCTTTTGTGTTAGGGTTTCAAGTCCAACCGGGCATGTTAGAAGATGATTTGGTTGATTGGATTCAAGGGTGCGTCATTGCAACAGATTCTTTCGTACGCATCGCCCAAGATAACCGTGTATTGGGCGCCAACCGGGAGCTGATTGATGAAGCGCCCCACCTGCATCTCACGCCTTTTCGCGGAACAGTTTTATGTGAAGTCAAATGGGATGAACGATTTATCAGATCAAAGGAAACCCTCCATATTTTTAATATTTCTGACACAGCCAACAGCCGCCCCCAACAAATCGTGTTGTATATACCCAACCATGAAGCGGCCCAAACCATTTAAATTGGAGAAAAGGAGACGGCTTTAAGTGAGGGCCATGATGAAATGCCGTATTCTCTCCGGGCGACTTAAAGGACGGGTCATTCCCTACCCTGAAATGGATGGGCTTCGACCCACAACAGATCGTAACAGGGAGATGGTGTTTAATGTGTTGGCACACCGTTGCCTAAGGGCTGGAACACAGTCTTTTTTAAAAGACGTTCGCGTGCTCGATTGCTTTGCGGGAACCGGTAGCTTGGGATTGGAAGCTCTCTCAAGGGGGGCGTCTCCTGTTTTTTTTCTGGAAAATAACCCAGAGCTCTGTAGGCGGATCAAAACGCTTTCTATGGATTGGAAAGAAGAGGCCCACGTCACGGTTTACAATGCCCTCGCCATTCAGATCCCACCCACAAACATCCCGGCAGGCATCATTTTTCTGGACCCTCCTTATTATCAAAACCTTGCTTCCCAAACCCTTGACGTTCTAACAAAACAGGGGTGGATCAGCCCCCAAACATGGATGATTTTTGAAATAGAGAAAGAAAGCGACTTTTCAGCGCCTGAAAAAGCCTCGACCCATTTTCAAAAAATTTCAGGAAAATCAAAATTCCATTTCTTCCAGCTCGAGGCTTAAAAAATCAAATTACCTAAGCTCTGAGGCTGCAATCAATAGCCTCTTATCGAAACTTGCTTGGGTCTAGGTTAGCATAAACTTTTGAAAAAGGTTTTTAATGCCA
Source organism: Alphaproteobacteria bacterium (assembly GCA_051657245.1). Taxonomy (GTDB): domain Bacteria; phylum Pseudomonadota; class Alphaproteobacteria; order Holosporales; family JBOFFI01; genus JBOFFI01. The sequence goes on from JBOFKI010000086.1 coordinate 20,995, forward strand.
TAGCCGTTCCTTATAAAATGATCCTATATAACTAACCCCTTATAAAACGATCCTATATCCTATTTTAAGGCCCTTGCATAATTGATGTATGAGGATTGGGTGGCTATAATGGGTGTGGAAGCATAAGTATAAGAGGTTTGAAATGTCGTTTTTAACTTGTGAAGCAAGAGAGCGTTTAAAGAACAGCCAGCTTATCCAAGCCTTT
>JBOFKI010000087.1:0-2644 GCA_051657245.1 Alphaproteobacteria bacterium
GCCAAATCTTCGTGTGTTAAGGCTTTCTTACAACCATGATTTGGGAGATGGCCTTTGGCAAGAATCTGCAATCCTTCAAGCTTTGACTCAAACGCGTATCGAAAAACTTCACCTGGAACACACATCTTTAGCGGAAACAAGCCTTCAAGCGCTCTTGGGCACAGTGAACAAAACGCATTTAACAGATCTTTACGTCAACCGTGCTGAAGGCTACCGAATTACCCAAGGGTTTGTCGATGCGTACACCCAAAAGCCACCCTACACTAACCTGGATGGAAAGCCATTCACCGTACACTTTGGTGAATAACCCCCTGTGCAGGAGCGGAAAATTCCGCTCCGTCTTCCCCCTTGAGGAAGCTGTAAGCTGTGGTATAGTGTAGAAAGGATTACATACCTGCAGCGAGAAAGAAGAAGCCGTTATGCAAGAAGGTGGCCTCAAAGCTCCTAAACGTAACCCCATTCCTTGGCAAGAGGCTTCTTTTTATGACGCTGAGGCTTTGGAGGCAGAAACCAGGCGCATCTTTGATATTTGCCATGGATGCAGGCGGTGCTTTAACCTGTGTGACAGCTTCCCAAGGCTTTTTGACTTGATTGATGATGCTCCCAGCGGGGAGCTGGACACCGTCCCCACGGAATCGTTTCGCAAAGTCACAGACGCCTGCACCCTTTGTGATATGTGCTTTATGGTGGCTTGCCCTTATGTGCCTCCCCATGAGTTTAACATTGATTTTCCCCACCTGATGCTGCGCCACCGGGCGGTTCAACACCAGGCGGGGCAAACCCCTTGGGCAGCTCAGCAGCTGGCTTCTACAGATCGCAACGGAAAGCTGGGGACGGCGCTCCCCTCTCTAAGCAATTGGGCCACCAAGTCTGAAAATAAGGTGACCCGTCCCTTATTGGAAAAAACCTTGGGGGTTGATCGCCGGGCTCATCTGCCGGCCTTCGCATCCCAGCCCTTTGCAAAGGCCCTGGCCCAACATCCGGCGCTTCCTAATTCTCAAGCACCTGGGTTTGGGGAAAAAGTGGTGCTCTATGCCACGTGTTACATGAATTATAACGACGTCCAAACGGGGCTCGCAGCGCGGGCTGTGTTGGCGCATAATGGTGTTCAGCTGGAAGTGATCTACCCTGAATGTTGCGGGATGCCCCAGCTGGAGCAAGGAAATTTGGGAGACGTCGCGCGAAAAGCGGAGGCCATCACGCGCGCCCTTCTGCCTTGGGTGGAGCAAGGTTATACGGTGGTGCCGCTGGTGCCATCCTGCACCTTGATGATACGCCAAGAATGGCCCCTGCTGCTGCCTGAAAATCCGGTTGTCCGGCAGGTGGCTCAACGCACCCAAGATTTATCTGAATATTTAGTGAGCCTTTCCAAAGCCAAAGGCCTCGTAGACGGGTTGGTGCCCTTGGAGGCGCCCGTTACCCTGCACATGGCCTGCCATGCGCGGGCCCAAAACAAGGGGCGCCAGGCAGAGCTGTTGCTGAAGCTGATTCCGGGGATTGCGTTGAAGGTGGTGGAGCGTTGCTCAGGCCATGGCGGCACCTGGGGCATTTTTAAAGAAAATTTTGACACAGCAGTCAAGGTTGGGAAACCTGCCACCAAGCAGATCCTCCAAACTCCCCCAGAAGGTTTTGTGGTTTCAGAATGCCCCCTGGCGTTGAGCCATTTAGAGCAGATGTGTGATCTAGAGGCTCAAAAAGCCCCTTCAGCCTCTGCCACTCAAAGACACTTCACCCATCCTATTCATTTGATCGCCCGCGCTTATGGGCTTAACACGTAAGGATCGAACCCATGGCCAGAGCTTTTACACCCGCTGACATTTTGCCTCTAGACGTTTATGAACGGCAACGCCCCGGAAAGCGGTTAGAAATCTTGGAGCTTAAGAAAAATCGCCGGGTGCATGTGGGCCCCTATGCTGTGTTTTTGTTTGAAAATGCGGAAACCCTTTGGTGGCAGATCCAGGAAATGCTGCGCATTGAAAAGGGAGGGGAGGCGCAGCTTGAAGATGAGCTCCGGGCCTATAATCCGCTCCTTCCCCAGGGGGACGACCTGGTGGCCACCCTCATGCTGGAGATTGCAGATGCGACTGAACGTAAAGTGCTCCTCGCCCAATGGGGCCATTTAGAGGAATCGATTTTCTTACAGGTGGGGGATTTTTCTGTTCAAGCTCGCTCCGTAGATGCGGAAGAGCGCACGGATCCATCCGGAAAAACATCTTCCGTTCATTTCCTCCGCTTTTCGCTTGATGCGCAAACCAAGCATGCTTTTTTGAAAGGAAACGAGCCCATCAGCCTGCATATCACCCACCCAGGCTATGCTCACCAAGCGCTGCTCCCCCAAGCAGTTTATGAAGCTTTGTGCAAAGATTTGATGCCATAGCTAGCCCCTTATCAAACGATCCTCTATCCTATTTTTGGGGGAAAGCTGGTTGAGGGAACCTTTGAATTTCTGTCGAATGGCTTTAGCTTTTCGCCCATGGGAGCTTAATTTTACTGAGGCCAGGGGCGTAATACAAATTCCACAAATTAAGATAACAAATATTTGACACAACAGAGGGATGTAATGACAGAAGGGTCCAGCGCACATAAAAAGCGCATTAGTGCCTTTTCAAGTTTGGCAAGCGTTGTAAAAATTTCGTTTTTGATG
>JBOFKI010000088.1:0-2542 GCA_051657245.1 Alphaproteobacteria bacterium
AGTGGGGCTCTAAAAGGCTCCATACGTGATCAGAAATATCGTGACGTCGATGAGAAGCTGTCATAAAAAAATCCTTTTTTTGATTGATTCTACATATCATCCTAACATAAAAAAAATCTTTTGACGACACTATCTAGACAATTCTATCACCTGACACCTCTGCTGAAGCGTCATTCTGATAGCTTTCTCCCTGGATTCCCGCTTCCGCGGGAAGGACAAGAAGAGCAAAGGAACGATAAAGGTACCTTTTACAAGACACGTTCTATAACCAAAGCAATTTAATTTTATTATCATTTTCGGATGCAGTTACGATAAAAAATTTCGCCTGCAAGTTTTGAAGGTACGTGAAAAAAGGCTAGCTGTTTTAAACGCTGAAGTCCCAGATTGCACTTTTTGAAAGAACAGCATACAATCGGGTTCATGATTAAAGAAACGAGCATTGTTTTGCGCCCTTAGCTCAGCTGGATAGAGCATCGGCCTTCTAAGCCGGTTGTCGCAGGTTCGAATCCTGCAGGGCGCGCCATTTTTCTAGCGAGAAAAGCAGAAGCATGGCCCGAATATTGCTTGGTTAACTAAAGAAACATGATAAATTTTTGATCATTCTCATTGTTGTGAATCAAGGGAAGCACTTAATGTCTGTAACACAGAAAAAAAAATCACATCATCGCCCCCTTTCTCCTCACCTTCAGGTTTATCGGATGGGGCTTCCCACGACCCTTTCCATTTTACATCGCTTTACAGGTATGATTTTGTATGGTGGTTGTGTGGTCTGGAGTTTTTTTTTGGGCATGTTGACCATGGATTGCGCACCTTGTACCCAGGCAATGCTGCATAGCATCCCCGGGCACTTTTTCGCATTTATATGGATTGCAGCCCTCTATTACCATTTATTGAATGGTGTCCGCCATCTGTTTTGGGATATAGGAAAGGGGTTTGAGCTTGCAACGGCCTACCGAACCGGTTGGTTGGTAGTGGGGCTTGCAACGCTTTTCAGTTTATTAACGTGGGCTTGGTTACTTTAAACAAAAGGTAGGTTTTGTGATGGAAAATACGTTTCCCAAATCTTTCCGCTCGCCTTTGGGGCGTGCGCGGGGACTGGGCTCTTCAAAATCAGGGGTTAGCCATTGGTGGTTTCAGCGTGTTACAGCGGTTGCGCTGATCCCCCTTACCATCTGGTTTGTGGGGTGGATGCTACCTTTGTGGTTCCATGGAGGAGCAGGCCAGCTTGTCCGGGCGTTTCAGTGTCCTGAAATTGTTTTTCCAACGCTGTTGTGGAATGTTTGTCTTTTCTACCACGGTGCCCTTGGTTTACAGGTGATTGCAGAAGATTACATGCCAAGTGAGCGTGGTAAAATATTGGGTATTTTGGCTATAAAAGGCCTATCGATTTGTTGTGCTGTTGCGGGAAATCTGGCAGTTTTGAAGCTATTTTTAGGACATTAACCTCTGGGAAAAACCACCCAAAACTAACAAAGAAGGAATACCATATGTCTGCAGCTTATCCGTGGACAGACCATACATACGATGTTGTTATTTTAGGCGCAGGAGGGGCAGGCCTTCGGGCAGCCCTTGGTATGAGTGCTGCTGGCTTTCGCACAGCCTGTGTTACTAAAGTTTTCCCAACCCGAAGCCATACCGTTGCCGCCCAAGGAGGCATTGGTGCTGCCCTGGGCAACATGGGAGATGGGGACAATTGGCGTTATCACATGTACGATACTGTGAAGGGTTCTGATTGGTTAGGGGACCAAGACGCCATTGAATATATGTGTCGCCAAGCCATTCCTTCCGTGATTGAGCTGGAGCATCTGGGGGTTCCTTTCTCACGAACAGAACAAGGCACTATTTATCAGCGCCCCTTTGGTGGCCACACGGTTCGCCAGGGAGAGTCTATGGCAAAACGTGCTTGTGCCGCGGCGGACCGCACGGGGCACGCCATTTTGCATACCCTCTATCAACAGTGCCTGAAACACCACGTTAGCTTTTTTGTGGAATATGTCGCCTTAGACTTGATCATGGACCAAGAAGGCGTTTGCCGAGGGCTGGTTGCGTGGAATTTAGATGACGGAACCTTCCACCGCTTTATGGCTCAAACCGTTGTGATTGCAACAGGTGGCTATGGAAGGTCTTTTTTCTCCTGCACCTCTGCCCACACCTGCACCGGAGACGGTAATGCCATGGTGCTTCGCCAAGGGCTTCCGCTCCAAGATATGGAATTTATTCAATTTCACCCCACAGGCATTTACGGCTCAGGCTGCTTAATCACAGAAGGAGCCCGCGGAGAAGGCGGCTACCTCACCAATAGCACAGGGGATCGTTTCATGGAACGTTATGCACCTGTGGCCAAAGATCTTGCATCTCGAGATGTGGTGAGCCGCGCTATGACCATCGAAATCAACGAAGGACGAGGGGTTGGAGAGCATAAAGACCATATTTTACTTCACCTTGAGCACATTCCTGCAGATGTGTTGCATGAGCGCTTACCCGGCATCTCAGAAACCGCCAAAATCTTTGCTGGGGTAGATGTCACGAAAGAACCCATCCC
>JBOFKI010000089.1:0-11968 GCA_051657245.1 Alphaproteobacteria bacterium
GCAAGTTGGGCTCTAAAAGGCTCCATACGTGATCAGAAATATCGTGACGTCGATGAGAAGCTGTCATAAAAAAATCCTTTTTTTGATTGATTCTACATATCATCCTAACATAAAAAAAATCTTTTGACGACACTATCTAGATCGACCGTACGACTGTTAACCTGCATCGCCACGGTGCTGGGTGTTTAAAAAAAGAGGACCTCAGGCCCTAGGGCGTGGTCGCAAAGGCTTAAGCAGCAAAATTCACATAAGGCCTTTCACCAGGATTTCTAAAGAGCGCTTGTTTATCCGAGGGACAGCGGGTTGATATGAAACGCTTCTCCAACCTTTAGAAGCTTGGAAATTGGGAAGATGTCGTAGACGTTATTGCTGATAAGGGATATGATTTTTATGAGGTTCGCAAAATCATCCGAGATGGTTGGAAAACCCCTGTTATCCCTCGCAAGCAGGGGGCTGTTTGTCCAGGCATTCAAGACAAAGAAAGGTATAAAACGCGGGTTTTTATCGAATATTTTTTTGGAAAAATCAAAGAAAATAAGAGACTTTGCATGCGATTCGACACACTCGACACAACTTATCTTCGCTTTTTTTGCCTTGGCGTGCCTTAAAGCACTTCATTTACTTTGTTAACAGTTCCATATAGGTTTTTCCTAGATTCCAGCTCAGGTGGGAAGAATAAAAGGAGGGGATAGTTTTTTACAAGATATGTTCTTAGCGAACTGTGTTCAAATCAAAAATGGCAGAGAAGAGGTCTGATGGTGAAGAGGAGCTTTAAGTGCGTTTCTTAAATTTTACACCTCAACGTGCATCTTGATGCGCTTGTTGGTACGTGCTAAAAATAGGCAAGAATTCTTCCAGCACAGCTTTATAAATCTCCCGCTTGAAGGGAACAATCTCTTGAATTAAAATTTCTGGGGTTGACCACTTCCACGCAGAAAATTCAGGATGCTTTGTCTCCAGGCAAATATCTTTATCTTCTCCCATGAAACGAAACAAAAACCAGCGCTGTTTTTGCCCTTTGTGCTTCCCGCCCCACGGTTGCTTGGTTTGGCCTGGGGCTTTTGAGGGGAAATCATAGGTCCTCCAATGCTGGCTTTCGTACCAAAATTCAAACGCATCTGTTCCTATTTCTTCGATCAGCTCGCGGTAAGCAGCAGCTTGATAAGGTTCTCCAGGATCAACACCCCCTTGGGGCATCTGCCAGGCTGGGGTGGTTTTGTCGATCCGTTGGCCCACAAAAATTTTGTTCTTTGCGTTAACTAGCATCATCCCAACGTTTATTCTGTAGGACATGTCCCTTTCTTTCATCCCATATTAAGGAGCATCATGGTGAGTTGCTTTCATCACTGCTGTTAAAGGCGCCAGGGCAAAGCCCTTGGGTAGGTTTTTGATCCATGCTATGATTTCTTTCAGGGCCAAAGGAGAAAGCGGAGCTACGGCAACCACAGTTCCTTTATACTGAGCGATCATTTGGATTTTTTTGAGCTCCTGGCCTATGCTTCCCGGGTTTCCCCCCAAAAAATGGTTAGCTACCAAAAAAGAAGTACCTCCTTTGCGCGCAAGCTTTGAAGCCACGCTGTAGGGAGACATCAGCGTATCTAAAAAAAGCATTCCTCGTTGGCGCAACGCCTTTAAAACGGGCTCCATGGATGCTTCATAGGTCGTAAATGAGCTGCCTGACGCGTGGGTGACCCCAACGCTCATTCCAACGTTTTCAATTCCTATAGCAAGCCGTTCCAGATTTTTTTCTGCGGGTAAATTATTGAGGAGGGTTTGTGGTCCTGGGTCGTTTGCAGGGTAGTTGTCTGGTTCCATGGGAATGTTGACCAAAATTTCATGACGTAATTCTTTGGCTTTTTTTGCCCATCCTGCAGGGTCTTGAATAAAGGGCGAAATGGCAAAGGTTATTTCGGCTGGAAGCTGTTCAAGAGCTTGCTTGCTGAGCTCTGGCTGAGTTCCTAAATCAAGCAAAACGAATGAAATCAAAGATGTCTGGGGGGTAACAGTGTAAGGTTGTCCGTGGATATCAATAGGCCTTGGGTTTGCAACCTTTCCCTTGGGGGAAGGAAAAAGGCTGATACCTGCTTCAGCCATCGTTTTTTTTTGAAAATTTCTCTCTTGGAGGTAAATATAACCAGTATAACCGCCACCTGCCAAAAATGCTAACAGCAACAAAAGCATCAGTTTTTTCCAAAAACTTCTCCTTTTTTTATTTCGTCCATAGGACGTCCTACTTTTTGCCATTTTCTGCTATCCTTTTTGGTGTGTTTTTATCAGGAGATTTGAACTATGTTTACCTTTTTTTAGGTTGTTTTTGTAAATCCACATGCCACGTGCAAGCTCAATGGCACGTATTTTTTGATAATCTTCTACCTTCCCTTTTGATAATTTTGAAGGAATCAGGCTTTCTGGTTCCGCGGGGGAGGGGCTTGCCGTCGAGGGGACTTCTTTGGCTGGATTGTTGTTCCCGTTTTGGTCCTTTTGTTTGAGGGCGCCTGCAAAGCTACTTTCTCGAATTCGGTTGAATTCATGTAATTTTTCTAAATCCGCAATTTGCTCAATCATAATGTCAGGGGTGATCCCATCGTTTTGAACGGGTTTTCCATCAGGCGTATAATACCTAGAGATAGTCAGTTTGATGGCGCCACCATTGTTCAAAGGCCGAATCGTTTGCACAGACCCCTTTCCAAAAGACTTTTCTCCAACCACAAGGCCCCTGCCATGGGCTTGAAACGCACCCGCAACAATTTCTGCGGCGGAGGCAGACCCCCCGTTAATTAAAACCACCACGGGCGTATCTTTCAAGAGCTCTCCCTTTGTTGCAAAAAGGCTTGTGTTTTTTCCTGAATCCCTTCCTCGGGTTGAAACGACTTCACCGCCATCTAGAAAAAGGTCGACCAGAGCTACAGCTTGTTCTAAAAGCCCGCCTGGATTATTTCGTAGGTCCAGCACAACACCTTTCAGATTATTTTTTAATTTTTTTTGAAATTCTCCGATAGCTTCTTTTGTTAACGCCGCAATTTTTTCATCAAAATTTGAAATACGTATGTAGCCGACATCATTTTCCACCTGGTATTTAACAGATTTGACGCGGATCAATTCGCGCACCAATTTAACTTCAAAAGGATCTGCATTTTCGCGCTTAATGAGCAATTTAACAGAGCTTTTAGGTTCTCCACGCATTTTCTTCACTGCGTCTGTCAGAGTAAGCCCAAAAACAGGCTGTTGATCAATGGCAATAATCAAATCTTGCTTTTGCAACCCTGCTTTATAGGCCGGCGTATCATCGAGGGGCGTGATAATTTTAACCAAGCCATTTTCCATGGTGACTTCCATCCCAAGGCCGCCAAATTCTCCTTTGGTCTGTTTCAACAATTCTTGGTAGCTGTCTGGGTCCAGATAAGAAGAATGGGGGTCAAGGGACATCAACATGCCATTGAGTGCACCTTCCAAAAGTTTTTTTTCCTCAACAGGCTCTACATAGTCTTCCCTCACTAAATCTGCGATTTCTTTAAATGCCTGAGCGGTTGTCTGAGGTGTGTAGTGAAGGGGCGGAGCAGCTAGAGCAACCTGTGAAAAAAAATTCAATTGCAACAGCAGGCCTAATCTTAAGACTAGATGAAACCTCAAGCGCATTTTAAAAAAACCTTTCTATTACCCACTGACGAGCATTGTAGCATACCACATATCTTTGTTTTTAGAAAAAAAACATAAACGATCTGGAAAAAAAATTCTTATGGCTTTTGTTTAGCAAACAACTGCTAATAAATTGTGAAAAAATTGGAAAATCTGATGTTTTTGTGATCAATTTCAAAGGCCATCTCCCAAAGATAAGCGCTCAATTTTTTCTTCTGCTTTTAAAAAAATTGTTTTGGATTCTTCTGCAGGTTTTAAAAATTCAAAATCTAAAATGGGGTTGTCTTTTCCATAGCCCGCCATGGTTGCAACCGTTTCACCTTGGAAAAGTGCATCCCCAGCGTGTACATGGATTTTTTCAAACCCTGAAAGAATGCTGTAATGTTTTCCGCCATGATCAATGATTAAAGCTTGCTTAATGCCTTTTAGGGGACCTATATAGGTAATTTTTCCAGAGGCTGGACACATGACAGGGGCCAAAAATGTTGTTTGAATAGAAACTTTTTCGCCTGTTGCTGAAGTGACAGGAGGTGCAACAAACGTCCCTTCTGCAGGAAGCTCAAGTTGATAAGCTTTTTCAGAATAAAATTCAAAATCTGACTGAAGTTGGGACTTTCCAGAATTAGCTGTTTTTTCATTTCGCTCCAAAGAAGACAGGACCAGTTGATACCTTCGCAGTTCGGCTTGGGCAGCTTGGGTTTGCAGCTTGTGTTGTGCCTCCTTTTTCTTAACCTGCCTTAAACTTTGTGCCATCTTCTGCAAAATACTCGTGGAAAGCGCGAGGGCGTGGACATAAGCTTCTGGTTTTATGTGATGGGCAAAAATTGCTGTGGGGGTTTCTCTCAACGAAAAAAACTGTTTGAAGAAAAAAGAAGAAAAAATTTGTTGATCCCGCTGCAGTTTCTCAGCCAAACATTGAGTATGGCTTTTTAAGCTTTCAAGGCGCAACGTCAATAAATTAAGGTGATTTTGGATCGTGTTTTTTCGTGTCCCCAAAGACCCAGCTTCGTCCAGGAAAGAAGGACGCGTTTCTTGGGAAGGCGATGGAGATTCTTGAGCATGGGCTGAATCCATCCCAAAACCCAGCGCGCAACAACAAGCTTTTGCACGCAAGAACGCAATCCATGTCTTTTTTTTAGGCATTCTCTGCTCCTTTACCTAAGGATTGATTTAACATAATGGACGCCCTTTCATCAGATGGGATGGTTGAAATCCTAAAAGCTTTAGGACAGTTGGTGCAATATCTTGCAGCTCTCCCTGTTCCCGCAGCGCGGTTATGCCAGAGGGGCCATTGACCAATACGCAAGGAACTTCATGACAGGTGTGGGCTGTGTGGGGTTGGCCGGTCTGTAGGTCTCGCATCACCTCGGCATTCCCATGGTCTGCGGTAATCAACAAGGTGCCCCCTGCGGCTTGAATGGCGTGAACCAGCTTGCCCATACACGTGTCAACCGTCTCAACAGCTTTAACAATAGCTAATTTTTCAGCAGTGTGTCCAACCATGTCTGGGTTTGCATAGTTAACTAAAATAAAATCATAGGCTTTTGAGGCAATGGCTTTTACAAGTTGTTCAGTGAGCTCTAGCGCAGACATTTCTGGTTGAAGATCATAGCTGGCAACATGGGGAGATGGAATAAGAAGACGGTCTTCTCCTTCAAAGAGCTCTTCCCGTCCTCCGTTGAAGAAAAAAGTAACATGGGCATATTTCTCCGTTTCCGCAAGACGGAGTTGTTTAAGATGGTGGGCTGCTAGTATCTCTCCAAGGGTCTCCTTTGGAATTTCTTGGGGGAAAAGTGGGCTGATCCAGGCCCGATGGGTTTTTGAAATATCCGTCAAAGAAAGCAACTCACGCAATTCTATAATTTTTTGGGGAAATGCTTTGAAATGGGGATCCGCCAAAGCAGAGGCTAATTGGCGCATGCGGTCTACCCGAAAATTCATAAACAAGAAAGCATCTCCTGGCCGAACCCCGGGGTAGGGTTTGAGGGCAAAAGGCGGAATATCTTCATCCCGGGTGATGCCTTGTTGATAGGCTTTTTCGATAAGCTCTTGAATGGAAGCTTGTTCTTGAGTGTGACGCGAAAACGAAGGGAAAACGATTTCTTGATAAGCTTTTTGGGTGCGTTCCCATCGCTCATTGCGGTCCATGCCAAACGCTCTTCCACCCACCGTTGCCCATTGGAGCAAAGGATAGCGTGCGAAAATTTTTTGAATTTGAGTAACATAGTCAGATGCGCTTTGGGGCGGGACGTCTCTGCCGTCTAAAAAAGCGTGAAACCATACGAAAATGTTTTGCTTTCCAAGAAATTCAAACAGTGTTGTGAGGTGGGAAATGTGGGAATGAACTCCTCCGTCGGAAAGCAACCCAAAAATGTGAAAAGCTTTTTTGGTATGTTTTAAAACTGTGCAGGTTTCTTGTAGCAGGGGGTGTTTTAAAAAACTCCCGTCATGGATAGCCTGGTTGATTCTGGGAAGATCTTGAAACATCACACGCCCAGCCCCCAGGGTCATATGCCCAACTTCAGAATTTCCCATTTGTCCTGGGGGAAGCCCGACTGCTTCTCCCGAAGCTTTGAGAGTTGTTGAGGGATAGCGTTTGCAAAGGGTATCCCAAATGGGAGTGTTGGCAGACGTAATGCCATTTTCAGGAGAAGGCGGCGCAACGCCCCATCCATCTAAGACACATAAAACAAATGGCTTTCGGGTTGACATAACCTCCTGGTCCCTTTATGGGGTTTTACCTTTGCTTGATATTTAAAACATATCGGATGATTTCTGCAACAGCCTTATAATGTTCAGGTCGAATTTCTTCATCAATCTCAACCGTTGCGTGGAGCACCCTGGCCAGGGGAGGATTCTCAATGATGGGAACAAAATGCTCTTTTGCAAGATCTCGGATTCTGAAAGCGATAAAGTCAGATCCTTTAGCGATCACAATGGGCGCACGCATGGTCATGTTCCATTTCAAAGCTACGGCATAGTGCAGGGGATTTGTGATCACAACAGTGGCTTCAGGAACAGTTTGGGAGATTTGGGTAGCATCTGCAAGTTCATTACGCTTTTGGCGTTGACGTCGTTTAACCAAGGGGTCACCTTCAAGATGTTTTTGCTCATCCTTCAGCTCTTGATGGGACATTTTAAGATTTTTTAAATTTTGAAACCACTGATAAATATAGTCTGCGACGGCCAGGATAGAAACGGCTATCACAATGCAAAGAAGCATCTTTCCTGTAAGTTCGTGGATTTTATAAGCGACGCCAATTGGCTCAATGCCACTTAAAGCATTTACCTGTTGCACTTCTGGCGAAAAAATAAAGTAGGCCAACGAAATAATGAAGGCTAATTTTAAAATCCCTTTGAAAAATTCCATAAAACCGTTTAGGGAGAAAATTTTTGAAAATCCTTTGAGGATGGAAATACGACTGAGTTGGGGCTTGATGTTTTGCCAGACAAAGCGGAAATTACCTTGAATTCCTCCCGCTGCTAAAGCTGCTGCCACAAAAAACAAGAAAAAAACGCTTAGAACAACGAAAATACTTAAAAACAGCTCCCGGCAGTCTATAAGAAGTTGGAATGAATCTAGGGGTTGAGTTCCTATGCCTGCTATCCAATTTTTCAAGATCCTTCCTATGGTGCTTGTAAGCGAAACACCTCCAAACCAAAACAAAGCAAGAAAAACTGAAATCATAAAAAAATGATTGATTTCTTTCGAATGGGGAATTTGTCCTTTTTCTCGAGCTTTTTCTTTTCGATGAGGGGTTGGCTCTTGGGTTTTTTGCGATTTATCTTGTTCTTGTTCACCATCCATAGAATTTTTTTACCTTCCGATGAGTTGGTCAAGGGAATTAAAAAAAAATTCCATATAAATCGTAAATATGTTGCTAAGGGCAAACATGAAAATGAAGAAGCTAAGCAAAATATTAAGGGGTTGGGAGATAAAAAAGATATGGGCCTGTGGTATCAAACGGTTTAAAAGACCCATCGTCATGTAAAAAACAGTTCCAAGAATCAAAAAAGGACTTGAAATCTGAACGGCAATTTTAAAACCTTGTTGAATAATCCGAAGTATCGTTTGAGACATGTCTGCCAAAAACAAGTCTCCCCCCGGGGGAAAATAACGATAACTTTCCATAATGCCTTTAAAAACAGCGTGATGAAAATCATTTGCAAAAATAAGTGCGAGGATGCACATATAAAGAAAGGTTCCAAGAAGCGAACTTTGCTCGTCTGAAAGCGCTTGATTCATAAAAGCGTTGGAAAGCGCGGCCTGATGGCTGATGATAGCGCCTGCAATTTCAAGCATTTGAAGCAAGATTTTTGTAAAAAGCCCCAAAAAAATTCCAACGAAAATTTCTTGCAATAAAATATTCACAGAAATAGGGGGCGATCCCAGGGTGCCATAGGCTTGTAGGGCAGGAGTTAGACAAACACTGATACAGAGGATGAGAGGGATACGTATTTTGGAATTAACAATCAAAGCACCCATGCCAGGGGTTAGAAGCGAAACCGTCAGCCAACGTGTGAAGACGAGCCCATAAGGCCATATATCTTTTAAAAGTAAGTGATAATTAGCTGCACTGTCCATAGCCGTTAGCCCTTGCACCCCTCGCCCTCGCTATTCGTTGGCTGAGATCATGACAATTTTATCAAATAAACGCTCAGAAAATCCTTGAAAAACCTTCCCCATAAAAGGAAACAGAAATAAAAGCGCAAAAAAAATGCTGAGAATTTTGGGAACGAAGGTGAGGGTCATTTCTTGGATTTGGGTTAAAGCCTGAATAAGAGATATAACAAGTCCTACAACCAAAGCCGTCATTAAAATAGGGCCTGCTAAAACAAGGGTTACCCAGAGGGCATCTCGGGCAATATCTAGAACGTCTGCACCATTCACAGGGAGCCTCCCTCTGCTTTCTTTTTTGTCCTGAAAGAAATTAGCCCCAAAAAGCTTAAAAAAAAGATTAATTCCCTAAGCTTATTTTTTTTAGATGGAAATCTTGACATTTCTATGAATTCCTTATAGGAAGGTAGATGTGAGTTATAGCGTTCTTCTACGTTGCGTTGGGAAAAGGATAGGTTAGTAATCATGATTGCAGTGATTGAAACAGGCGGAAAGCAGTATACCGTTTCAAAAGGCCAAAAACTTGTTGTTGAAAAGCTTGAAGCTTCGCCAGGTGAGCAGATTCGTTTTTCGAAAGTTTTGTTATTAAAAGGTCAGCAAGGAGATATCCAGGTAGGAGCGCCTGTTATTGAAGGTGCGACAGTGGTTGCTGAATTAGTTCGGCAAACCCGTGGTGACAAGGTTATTGTTTTTAAGAAAAAACGACGCCACAATTATCGCCGCAAAAAGGGGCATCGTCAGGATTTGAGTCTTCTTCAGGTGTGTCATATAGGGCTTCCTGGTGAAACGATTCCTTCTTCTTTCGCTCCAGAGGAAAAATCTGATGTAGCTGCTGACGTTAAAAAAAGCGCGAAAAAAGCAGTAGAAGCGGCAGAAGCGGCTCCTGCCAAGAAAAAAGCAAGTATTTCTGAAAAAGCACCTGTTGATGGAACTTCAGATGCAGCACAAAAGGAGTAGCTAGCAGATGGCACAAAAAAAAGGTGGTGGAAGTACCCGAAATGGTCGTGATTCTGCGGGCCGACGCTTAGGCGTGAAAAAATTTGGAGGGGAGCTGGTTGCGCCTGGTAATATTGTTGTGCGCCAGCGAGGAACAAAATTTTATCCTGGCCTTAACGTGGGTATGGGACGGGATCATACGCTGTTCGCCCTTGTAAAAGGGGAGGTTACCTTTTCTCAAAAAGCGGGTGGTAGAAAATTTGTTTCTGTTAAAATGGTTGAAACAGTGTAAAAGCATCGGCTTGAAATTTTTTTGAGGCAGGCTTTGTAAAAAAACGCTTATCTTTGTTAATTTAAAATTTTTTGAGTAGAGACCTGTGTAGGATTTTTTTCCGAAGGTAGTGTAAGGAGAGAAACGTGGTAAAGCAAGAGTGGGGATTTAAACGCGCATGCCAAGGCTGTGGAGCTCGTTTTTATGATTTGGCCAAGTCTCCGATCATTTGCCCTAAGTGCAAAAGCGTATTTGATCCAGAATTTTTTGTGAAAAGCAGGCGTTCTTCCAGAGCTTCCGCCGCTCAAGTTGTTTTGAAAGATGCGGCAGATTCCCGTTTATTTGATCCCCTTGCGGAAGATGACGGGATCGTTTTTCCTGTTGAAGAGGTAGAAATGGGGGATGATGTTTTGATTGAAGACACATCTGATCTTGGTGGAGAAGATGAGGTCGTAGAAGTGATTGATCATCGAAATGAAGATAACGTTTAAGTGACCGCTCGCTGTTGATTTGGCGGAATATTTGTCGTTTTTTTTCTAAAACACCTTTTTTTTGGGCCGTTAGGTGTTTTTTCTGGTGTTTGTTTTCTCGTGTGCAGGTGCGTAGTTTAGGATTTTCTTTCTATTTTTTTTGTCTCTTATGTTTGTTTTTTTAAGCTATTTTTAGAAAAAATAAAGGAGAAAAATAGAAGTATGATCCTAGATTTTAAAAAATTTAAAAATAATTTGGTTTATGTTGTTCTTTTAGCAGTTTTAATTTTAAAAGCTATACCGCATGCTTTTGGTTCCTCTGGAGGCCAGAAAACGATCGGACAGCGATCAAAACCTCATGCGCTTACGGTGGTGGGATTGCAATTTGGCGATGAGTCTAAAGGTTCAATCACAGACCTGTTAGCTAGTTCAGTGGATGGGGTAGCACGGTATAATGGGGGTAATAACGCGGGACACACCATCGTTATCCGAGGCCAAGAATTTAAATTAAGCCTTGTTCCATCGGGGATTTTACATCAAGGAATTACTTGTTATCTGGGAGCTGGTACTGTGCTTAACCCAGAAAGTCTTATCGGAGAAATACAGAATTTAAAGAATGCGGGTATTGATATCAGTCCTAAAAACCTGAAAATAGATTTTCGTATTCCTTTGATTTTACCCTTACACATCTCCCTGGAAGCTATAGAAGAACACTCAAAAAATCTTAACACAACCCGAAAAGGCATTGGGCCAGCTTACGAGGATAAAGCAGGGCGTCGCGCGATTCGTGTGGGTGATCTTGTCAATTTAGATTATCCAGAGAATCGTAAAAGATTAGAAAAAAGGATAGAGACACTACTTGTGCACCACAATGCGCTCCGACGTGGTTACGGAAAAAAAGAGATCCAGAGAAAAGAAATTATGGAATACCTTTTGGATTATTCTCTCAAAATTTCTCCTTATGTTGCAGATGTGGCTTTTGAGCTTCGTGCCACGCAAGCTTCGAATAAAAAATTACTCATTGAGGGCGCCCAAAGCGCTTGGCTTGATATCTCTTATGGCACCTATCCTTATGTGACGAGTTCGAATACTTTTGCGACTGCAGCTGAATATCATTTGGGGATTGTTTTTCAAAATAATTATAGATTAGGTGTTATCAAAGCCTATACCACACGTGTTGGCAATGGCCCTTTTCCCACTGCAATCAACGATGCAATCGGTGAAAAAATTGGAAAAATCGGCAAAGAATGGGGGGCAGTTACTGGCCGTAAGCGAGATTGTGGATGGTTAGATTTAGTTGCGGTAAAACAAATGGCCAAGATGAACGGGATCCATTCTTTGGCACTAGCAAAAGCAGATGTTTTAGACGGTTTTGAGAATGTCAAAGTATGCATTGGTTATGAGATTGATGGCGTAAAATTTGATCATCTACCACAAGAGCTTTCGAAATGGATGAAAATCAAACCGATTTATAAAAATTTTAAAGGATGGAAAAATACGAAAGGAATTAGGAAGTTTGAAGATTTAGACTCCAATTACGTCAGATATATAAAATTCATTGAAAATTTTATAGAATTACCTGTAGACATCATTTCGACTGGGCCAGGTCGAGAAGAAAAAATAATAAGACATCATCCGCTTGAAAACACTTAGAGTTCTCCACAAAGGAATTAGCATTACGTGTGCGGCATAAAAACCCGGTCTCCGAATGAGCGCTTTCTTTGATTTGTGTCCTTCCCACGTTTTTTTTTCTTATCATCTCCGCCGCCCCTTTGTCATCCCCGTGCCCCACATTTTGTCATCCTCGCGCAGGCGGGGATCCAGGGAAAAACCACAACAGGAGAGGTTCCAGGTGGTGGGATTATCTAGTCGCCCCTGAAGAAAGGGTTTAGGGTCGAGGTGAGGTCGAAAGTGTTCGGGTATCCAGCTTGGGTAGGTGCAGAGCGATGGCGATTAAAAGCATCAAAAAGAATAAAATCTTTCTCAAGATCATCCTTAAATTGCGCCCCACAGCACACAGCAGGGCATTCAAGGCGT
>JBOFKI010000090.1:0-3055 GCA_051657245.1 Alphaproteobacteria bacterium
AGCGTGACGAGGCCTTTGAGAGTGTCAAGGCTTACCTGATGTCCTTGGAGATCATCCACATCAACCAGGACATCTCAGATTTGGCGATTGAAATCCGGCAAACCTATAAACTCAAAATCCCAGACGCGCTTATTTTAGCATCAGCACAGCATACGCAGGCCCTGCTTGTCACCCGGAATACGAAGGATTTTAGCTCTGACATTCCCACCATACGGGTCCCTTATGAATTGGGCCGCTCTGCTTAGATTGAGTCATGTCTTATCCTCTAAAGTTTCAATGTATTTTGTAATCGCTATTTTAAAACATTCCGAAATAATTGTTACAAGGACTGTTGAAATTACTGAATCGAACATCTTTTGCTCCTTAAATGTTTAAATACAAAGAGATTCCTCACTTCAAAATATATAAGCATCCATGTCCAAGATTTTGATCTTTCATCAATTAATCACGCATCGAAAACGAAGCCTCTAGCTTCTTCGGCAGCGTCTGATAAGAGAGGGAAAGCTCCGCGACGGTTTCCCCGATGACGGCCCCTAAAGCACCGGCGGCTGCGCCTTTGCCAGGGTTTTTGGGGTCGAGGATCGCGCCAGCGGCAGCGCCCGCAAGGGCGTGGCCCAGCTTGTGGGTGAAGGAATCCAGGCCTTCTTGGCGGAGAATTCCAAGCTCATTAGCAACAGAGGCCTGCACTGCGCTGGCAACTGCCAGGAGGCCTGCGCCTTTCAGAGCGTCCTTCGCGCTGCCGCCGTTAATCGCAAAGGAAATTGCCCCCGCTTGCAGCCCATAGCCTAAGTGCTGGACCCCGTGGGTCGCCAGATTTTCTATGAAATTCGCGGAAAAAACCCCGCCTTCAGGGGCTGGACCCACCAGCCCCGCCGTCGCGATGGCTGTGGCGATAGAACTTCAAAGCCTCGGGCTTGCCCAAATCCTCCACCGCTCTGCCAGCATTGCCTTGATGATTCACCGTGCCCACGACTGTCGCGGCAGCAACGGCCTGAATACCAGCCTTGGCGGTAATCTCCTCAACAGGCACGAAAACCCTGGCGTTCGCCAGGGTGTGGAGGAAGAGGATAGATAGGAGATATCTCATCCTATTGTAGGAAATTTTTTCAAAGGTGAGAAATCAACCTTCCATACATCTAACTCAAAAAGCTCACCATCTTCATCTAAATTAAGGTTAATGGATATAGGAACTCCATCCAAGTCCAATATTTCTATCGTTTTTAAAACGGAACCAAATTTTCTATTTTTTATTTTAGAATTTTTGTTAATAAATTTTATACTTCCCATTTTCCCATCTTCCATATCTTCAACAGATAAAGCTTCTAAATTTTCAGCGAAAAATTCGGAACCAGGAATATTTTTTAAAATATCTAAAAGAAATTTTTTTTCTTCGTTTTTCATAGACCTTTTCATTTTTTTAATTTTCCTAACGTAATTCTTCCAACATTTACAACTCCACTGTCAAATTTGAAAGCACTGTATTGAATTGTTTTATTCTTTATAGCTACCGATCCATTATAATGGCCGCTAGGTAATTTATCTGCTATTTTTAATAAGTTTTTTTGTATAGCGTTTCGAATAATATCTTTGTTTAGACCTGCTGCTTCTACATGTCTAAATGTATGTTTTATCTGATTTTCGACTCGCCCAAATTGAATTGTTCTTTCAAATTTTTCTCTAGAAACCTTCCCCTCTCTCTTCCCAATCACCGTTTGAGGTTTCATGGCTGATTGAGCGGATTTTAGCCCTTTTTTAGCCAGATGTTTGCCGCCTTTGAGGAGGATTTTTGCAGTGCCCCCAGCAACCAAGCCAATGGCTCCATCCGTTGCAAGGCTTTTCGCAGCTCCCGCTGCTCCCTCCTCAAGGTAGCCCTGATAAGCATCGTAGGCTGTCATGGCTGCACCCACTATTTTGTCCGCAACGACTGCGCCAACAGCAACAGCCGCTGGAATAGCCAAAAGAAAGTTATTCTGCAAAGCCGTGTCGGCCGTCGCGATGGCCGTTGGGACGTCCTGTTTGCTCAAAAGCGCGCCGGTCGCGGCGGCGATTTTCCCATAATCTGCGCGGGTTTCCCGGGTGAGGGTCTCAGGCAAAGCCTCCGCAACAACTTCCCCAACCACAGCGCCCAAAGCACCGGCTGCTGCGCCTTTGCCAGGGTTTTTTAGATCAAGAATCGCGCCAGCGGCAGCGCCCGCAAAGGCGTGGCCTATCTTGTGAGTGAAGGAATCCAAGCCTTCCTTGCGGAGAATCCCCAGCTCATTAGCAACAGAAGCCTGCACTGCGCTGGCAGTAGGTTTGCTTCGAAGTTCCTCAACAGTAACTTCGGGTACAAAAACCCTGGCGTTCGCCAGGGTGTGGAGGATGAGGAAAAGAGTAAATTGAAATATAAAATTATTTCTAAAATTCACGCTTTCATTCTTCCTGAATTAAACTAATTGCTTGGCTTCTTATTTCATTTTCACTCATTTCAAACTCAGAACCAAAATACATTGATCTTAAATTTTGCAAAAATGACATAGCTTCTGGATCTATATCAGAGTGATTTTTATAAATATAATCGGCCCATTTATAAAGATGCTCTACCGAATACCCAAATTTTTCTAATTCTAATATAAGTTCAGCAGCTACCATTTTTTTTGTAAGAAATTTCATTTTTTGATTAACCAAAATTTTTATTTTTCTTTAAGTAATTTTATTGCTAGAATTCGCAAGTCTTTTTCACTCATCTCAAATTCAGGTCCAAATGTCATAGATCCAATATTTTGAATGATTTTGCTAAGATCTGTGTCTAAGCAAGGTAAATGTTGGTGAAAAATACTGTCTGCCCACTGCGCAATACGTTCTATTGAATAGTGATCTTTCTCAAGCTGTAGGATTAACTCAGCAGCAAACATTTTTTTTGTGTACTTTTCTTTCAATAGACCTCTTTCGAAACTAGGATTTTATTAAAATTTGTTTTTTTGCGCAGATTTGTCTTAGAGTGATATTTTTTGAGAAGTAATCATGAAGTATCAGCGTGTAAAAGATTTATCAGATGACTTGTTTCGTCGTTTAA
>JBOFKI010000091.1:0-4156 GCA_051657245.1 Alphaproteobacteria bacterium
AGTATGATAATTTCATGTGCTCCAATATCTTAAACAGGTTCACTGAATACAGGGATTGTCCGGCATGGATAGACGACGTGATCAGGGGCAGTATTAGCACAGCATTAGACACACAACAGAGCACAAACCTGATAGCGCCGTATACAGTCTTCAGGCTTCTTCAGTGCCTAGGGACAATCACCGCTGAAAACGTCACAGAAGCGACCACAAAGGCACGGGAAGCATTAGGGGACAAACCGTATAGCTTGAGGCATTCACAGCGCATAGCAAAGGTTCTACGCTGTGCTAGTGCCGGTATCACCCAACATGCGGAACAATACCCCGTCCCTTCCTATACAGAGATTTACGATAGAGATATTCCATATTTCCTGCGTCCTGAAGAGGCTGAATATATCCCACCTTTCAAGCCGTACCAGTTGAAAGCAATCAGGGAAGCGGCTATAAGAGGCGCTGAAGAGGCTAACAGCTTAATCCATCATTTCACAGAGATTAACCGCGATGACAGAGCAGAGAAGATCAAGCAAACCGACACCGCAATTTTACAAATCAGACAAGCGCAAAAAGATCATGAAGAAACGCATTGAAGATGCGGTACAGCTATTCTGTAATGAAGGGGAAGGAAAGGGCAATAAATAAGGTATGTGCGCTTCTCCGGTGTGCGTGTAAAAGAAAGGGGCTTTCCTGTTAATAGGTTAGCCCCTTTTTTTTCGTTTATTGCTTATTCTGACTGTTCAGGCGTTTCATTTCTTCCATATTTTCCATGATACCGTTAATCATGTCGTTAATCTCTGACCCGTCATAATCGCACGCCTGATATGCGTCCCAAGCCTGCCTAACCCCATTAGTTGAAAGGTTAATTTTTACCCCTCCAAACTCAATTACCAGTGTTTCTACCCTTTCCATAATCACAAGGAAGTTATGTAATTGAGACTCCGAAGGGATGGTAATCTGAACCTTTCCAGATTTTGATTTACTTGCGCTGATATCAAAACGAAAGCCGTTAACTGTCATTGTCTTTAGCTTGTCATCATTTAACAGCGTGTCGTCTCCCTTCCCGCTTCCATCCTTCGCAATAAACCAGCCACCGAAGCGACCATATGCCAGATAATAGCCAATTGTGCTTTTAGTTCGGATTGACCAGCAATCTGAGGATTTCTCCCAATCTCCGTACTTTTCCCAAGTTACCGGCTTTTCCTTCGCCTCTGCGGGTTTACATGCGACCAGAGACAGGACAACAGACAGAGCTAATAAAACCTTTTTCATTTATCACCACCAAAAAGAATATTACACATTGCTAGATCATTTTCTTTTAATTCACCCTCTGGCGTCCCTTTCCTATTCTCCGCCATTTCAAAATAGCGCTTGTTTATTTCCGCCTCTGCATCAATTTCCACGCCATAAAAATCAGATAACATTTTGATTTCATGGATTGAGTTTTTAATTACGCTGATTGCAGCATTAGCTCTAGTATCCGGCAGGTATCCATTGCTGTGACAATATTTATATGTTGCTGTGATTGCCACCTGCTTTTTTAATACTGTCGGCACTTCGTTTGCATTGGCAGGCTTACACGCAACTAGAGAAACAGAAACCGCCAGAGCCAATAAAACCTTTTTCACTTGTATTCCTTTTGCAGAAGACACAATACAGCCCACAAACCAGAGAAAGCCAAAAGGAAAATAAAAATGCTGTTCGCAACTGATACACCGAAAGCAAAGGGGGTAAAAACATTCCACCCTGTAAAATAAACCTTATTCACCGCTTTAAATCTCCCATTTCACGCAATCTGCGCTCTATCTCTTCTCTTGCACGCCTAGCCGCTAATATCCGTTCCTGCTGGCGTGTCTCTTCGCCCTGTTTGTACCCTTCCCGCTTCTTGTACGCCACGCTGCAACTCCGTTTAATTGGCCGTCCTTGGCCGTATAGGGTTATTTAAACCATCCCTTGCTTTCCTCTGCTTTCGTGTCCGCTTCAATCTTCTTTGCGCGGAGGTTGTCGGCTAGACCATCAGAAACGGTGCGTGTACTGTCTGCCTCTGATTGAATCAGGTCAGTTTCTGCCTTATTGCGGTTAATCTCTTGATCAATGAAATCATTTTCACGGTTTGCCCGTGCTTCCAATTTCTTTAACTCAAGAGCACGCAAGCGGCGCTGATATTCCCTGTCCTCTTCTTCGTACCTGTCCTGCTTGGCCTGAAGACGGTCGCGCTCTGCTTTGTGCTCTGCTTCCCTTTGCTTATCCGCTTCAGCCTTCGCCTGTGCCTTCCTGTTGGCCTCTTCCTGCTTCGCCCTAGCCTTCCTATTAGCTTCAGCTTTGGCCGCTTCCTGTTGCTTCCTGCTGCGCTCTGCTGCCTGCTGTTGCTGGTACTGGTTATCCTGTTGCGCATTATAGAGCGCATCCAGATTAGCAAGAGCAGGGAAGGAAAGGGACAGAAGGAAAACCGCAATAGTCTTTTGTTTCATCCCTTCCCCCTGTTACTTCTTCTTCGGTACATAGTTAGGATTGTTCGGCATGATGCGATCAGAGCCGTCCTTTAGCTGTACCATCATTGCACGCCCAACCTTAAATTGTTCAGGCTCGCCCACTTGGGCAATGGTCAGAATCTTGCCATTCATGGAATAGCTCAAGAGCACGCCCTCTGCTTCAACCTTATCCGATACCATGTTACCGGCTGCTGCTCCCAGAGCCGCACCGCCTGCCCCTGCCGCAACTGCTGCGCTGCTATTCTTTTTAGATCCTGCTGCCGCACCTGCAATAGCTCCAAGAATTGCCAGCGTCTGTGCTGCCTTCTTCTGGTTTGTGCTGTTGTCCACGTACACAGTGCCTTTTGATACGTTCAGCACTTCAATAACCTTTGTCTCTGCTGCTTGGTTAATCAGTGAGGTATCAAACGCATCTGCGCGGTACTGACTAGCAGGGTTAACACAACCGGCCAGCATGGAAGAAATAACAACAGCCAATACAACTTTTTTCATATTACAAACCTTCAATAAACTTAACTAAATCAATCAATTGTAACTGAACAACTGACCATAGCGACAGGAAAACTATTATCCAGCGCATATTGTGGTGATTCCCTCTATCAGTGCCAGAGGTAGGCCAATTGCAGCGCCGAAAGTTAACAATGACTCTGCAAACAACTTAAACCATCTCAATTTCGCATTCTCCGGCCTTCTGGGAGGCTTTCGGGGTATGAGGAAGGGCTTTATAGCTCTTCCAGTTCAAGGCGCTTAGAATCGCTTACAGAGGCTTGCATAACCATGCGCCTTGTTTCCTCTGCTGCTTCAACAGAGCGACCCCTTTTTGCCGCTGCTGTTTGCATCAGGTTTACATCCTTCAGCCGAAGGGCTAACAGGATTGCGGCCTGTGTATCACTCATTTGCTTTTCTCCGAAGGATTACCCCAACCCTTTCAAGAATCTGGGCAATTTTAGCCGCCATTGTTGGGTTATACATGCGCAACCCGTGCGCTGTGCTGCTTAATTGCCACATGGTAGCCCGTAACCTATAGACCGGCTGACCATCTGATTTTACTAGCTGTTCCAACTGCCTAGCCGCTGACAATGTTACCTGAAGCTGACCAGTGCAAGAGGGGGTAAACAAGGGCTTCATCTCTTGGGCTGTGCGCTCTTGGTTCACCTCCGTGATCTGTTCTAGGTTGATAATCTGGGCTAACTCTTCCCCCTTGTACCACTTCTGATTTACTAGATAGTGGCACTCTGTCTGAGTCTGCCAAATCACCGCCACCTTTCCGGCCTCCCTTGTTGCCGTTATCAATACTTCATCGCCTGTCTCAAAATCGGGGGCTTTGATCTCTGCCGCCTTAATCTTGCGTGCTTCCTTTCGTGCCGCCTGTGCCTTCTTGCGTACCTCTTCCAGCTGGGCAGGCTTTAAAGTGTTGATAACGATAACCGGCGCTTCTTCTTCGATTGCTGGCGCTTCAACAACCGGCTGCGCTTCTTCTGCTGCTGCCTTTGCTGCTTTCGCTGCTTTGTGTGCTGCAATCTTTGCCTGAGCCGCTGCAATGCTCTTCTGGATCATGTTGCGCATTGCGTTCAGGTCTTCGTTTAGCAGGCGCTGACCTTCTGGGCTTTCCATCCACTGAGCCGCCAGCTTCTTGGTCTTCAGCATACGGTTGTTTTTGTAAACAACAGCGT
>JBOFKI010000092.1:0-3137 GCA_051657245.1 Alphaproteobacteria bacterium
GAAACCACTTTTAGGGAACTGAGGGGCAGGAACTAACGGAGCGCAAGACCGGAATGTACTTAGGGTACATGAGGATCTGAGCACCGGAGTGACGCACCCATCGGCCCATAAAAGGAAGTTTCGAAAGAGGTCTATTGAAGTTTTCTCCTTCTTATCCCCCCCTGTGTCATCCCCGCGCGTTTTCCTGTCATCCCTGCGCCTTTTCTTTTGTCATTCCCGCGGAGGCGGAAATCTAGACAATCCTATCACCTGGAACCTCTCCTGAAGCGTCATTTTTTTAGGTTTTTCCTGGATTCCCACCTCCGCGGGAATGACAAAGGTGCGGGGAGGACAATTTTTTGATCCATCAAAATGTAATAAAATGATTTAAGGAGAGCTATACGTTATTTTTTGCCAAATCTTCCCTGGATATGCAGCATTTCTGCGATTTGTAAGGCGTTTAAAGCGGCGCCTTTACGAAGATTGTCACAACAAACCCAGAAAGAAAAAGCATTGGGGGAGCTTTTATCTCGCCGAACACGGCTTACAAGGGCAACATCATCTCCAGCGCAGTCTAGGGGTGTGAAAGGGCCTCCATCGGTTTCTTTTTCTCGCACGCTCACCTGCAAGGAAGGGGCTTTTTGCAAGAGCGCTCGAACCTCTATCCCGGAGAGCTCTTCTTCCAATTCAACCCACACGCTCATGGCGTGGCCAACAAAAACAGGGACCCGGACGCAAGTTACAGCAATGGGAACTTCGCATGCCAGAATTTTTTGGACTTCTTCTTTAACCTTTTTTTCCTCATCAGAATCCCCTGCAAGGTTGAGGGAGCCAATTTGCGGGATAAGATTAAAAGCAATTTGTTGGGAAAAAATTTCTTTTTGAAGGTGGGAGTTGCTCAAAACTTGGCGGGTTTGATTAAAAAGCTCATCCATGGCTCGCTTGCCGGCTCCAGAAACCGATTGATACGTCGAAATAACCAGGCGCTTTAAGCCAGCTTTTTTCTGGAGCGGAGCCAATGCTAAAGCCAAAGGTGTCGCAATACAATTAGGGCTGGCGATCAAACGTTGATCAGCCTTTAGGTTTTTGAGCAGATGACCGTTTACTTCAGGAACCACCAAAGGCACTGCGGGATCCATCCTGAAGTGAGAAGATTTGTCGATAACCCAGGCGCCTGCTTGAAGCGCTTTTGGAATGAAGGTTTTTGCGATATGGCTTTCAACTGCAGAAAAAACGAGATCAACGGCCTTAAAATCAAAAAACTCTGAAGGTTGTACTGGCAGCGTTTGATCCCCATGGGAAACAAAAGTTCCTTTGGATCTACCTGAAGCAAGGGCCACGATGTGCGAGGTGGGAAACCTTCGCTCCCACAATAAATTTAAAATGCCGCGACCGACACTTCCTGTGGCTCCCAGGACAGCCACCCGATACCCATTTGCTTGATCCATACGTCCTCGTGCTCCTGAAAAAAGAAGGAAAACTGGCTTATGTAACGCGATACCAAACTTTCCAGATACGCCTAGCTATAACACCCAAGCCTAGGATAATCAAGGTGTACAAAAGATGATAACCTGCTTCCCATAAGATCCAGATGCAAAAAAGGAGTGCAAAAAAACCTGTTAAGATTTTAGTCCAGGAACGGACAATCTTGTTTGTGTAAAGCAAATAGAAGAAAGCCAACACACAAAGCGCGTAAATTAGCAAGAACATGCGTGATGAAAGTTCAATCACCACATGGGCAAATGTTAGTAAACTACCACTTTTAAAAAATACAAAGATGCAAAAAGTGCCTAAAGCTGCTAGTCCAATGCCCCAAATAGGTCCGCCCTGGGGGGTTGTTTTTTTGAAGAATTGGGGGAAAAATTTATCTTCTGCGGCTCCTTTTGCAATTTGGCCGCTGGCTAGAATCCATGCATTTAAAGAACCAACGCACACAATAATTGTCATAATGGCAAGTAAATTTGAGGTCTTTCCTCCCCATAAAATTTGGGTAGCTGTGACGTAAGGTGCAGGATCTTGGGCCAAATCTCCAGGTGAGATCAATCCTACCATTGCTAAGGTGTTAAAAAAATAGAGGCAAGCTACGAGGCTGGTGCCCCACACAAGCCCACGTGGAATGGTTTGTTTTGGGTTTTCTACGTTTCCTGCTGGGGTTGTGGCTGTTTCAACGCCAATAAACCCCCAAAGCGCAAGCAGTGAGGCGCCTTTTAAGGCGGATGCGATGGATTGATCTGTTGGATTAAAGGGCAAAAAATGGTCTGGATTCCAGAAAAAAACAGCACACAAGGGAATAATCACAAGGGGTATAACCTTGAGTGCAGAAAGGATAATTTCTCCTATGCCGGCAATCTTAACACCCCTTAGATTTAAAGCAGCCAAGGCCCCGATTAAGAAAAATGCCATTAAGCCATATTCAACAGGCGTTTTTTCTCCCAACAATTGTGAGAAAGCCATCAAAATCGTTGCCACCAATGGAATGGAGCTAATCCATGAGATTGACCAGTAAGCCCAAGCGGTAAAAAATCCAGCCTCTTTGCCAAAGGTAGCTGCGATATAAGCGTGAGGCCCCCCTGTTTGGGGCAAATATTCACACAGGTAAGAAAAAACAAGAGCAAGGCAAATGCCCCCCCCTCCTGTTAAAGCCCAGGCAAGCAAACTGACAGCGCCAAAAGGGGCAAGGGTAGACGGCAGCAAGAAAATCCCGGAACCAATCTGACTCCCAATAACCAGAGCTAACACACCCCAAAACCCCATTTTTTTGGGAACAGACATGACCGGCGACCTTTTTCTTTACCTTTGTAAAATATTAAACACGCAAAAAACATTAAGTCCCAATCCACTAGCATATACCTTAAAGTATGTCCAGTCGTTCTTTTCGTAATTTTTTGATTAAAAAACATTGAATCAAGAGGCTGCTTAGATAGTGTCGTCAAGAGATATTAAGCCAAAGCGCAAGGCAACGAATGTGGGTTGCCGCAAGGAAAGAGGAAGTATTTTTAGCGTACCCGCGTGGCTATTCCTAAGATGCAAGAAGGCATTTTCGACCAAGTGTCGGCGCTTGTATACCTCTTTATCATAAAAACGTTGTGTTTTTCGGTTCTTTTTTGGAGGAATAACCGCCTGAATGTCTTGCTTTTCAGCCATTTCTAGGATAGCAT
>JBOFKI010000093.1:0-5988 GCA_051657245.1 Alphaproteobacteria bacterium
GATTCAAGATTTAATCCCCAGACTGCCTGAAAAAAGCGTTGTTGTCATGGATAATGCCACCTTTCATAAAGGAAAAATCATGAAGAAAGCCTTGGAAGATGCGGGGCACACGCTGCTTTACTTACCACCCTATTCCCCAGACTTGAATCCCATTGAGAAAAAATGGGCGAGAGGCTAAAGCAACGAGACGAAATCTCCAATGCAGCATCAAAAATCTCTTTAAAAATATAGCAAAATTATAAGGCTTTAGTTATACAACACGGAAGCGGGGATGACAAACCTTGGGGAAGTTCCTTTTAATCAGAAACGTTCTATAAAAGCCTTGAGGCCCTCCCAAGCTCACAAAAAAAGGCCACCCCAAGATGAGGTGGCCAATCTGAAATAATCTCCTAAAAGGACAAAACTTCGTCCCTCCCCAAACAGGAGGTTATGGTTGTTAGAGGTGCTCAGTTTTGATTTAGAGGACCTGGGTTGTCGACTTACTCATTTTTGGGAAAAAGAAGATCGTGAAGAGCAGCCAATTTGGCTGCTTCCTCCATCTCTTCGTTCTCAAATATTGCTCCAGCTGCTGTTTTAGCTGCTGCAATTTGTGCTGTTAGATTTTTTTTCTCAACAGCTAATGTCGTGGCAGCGCTTTTAGCGACCTCTAATTGCTTCTTATATAGTCCTAATTCATCCTGAAGACTTTTGGTATTCGGAAGTGGTATATTTTTCTCTTTTTCACCTTTACCTATCTCTTGCTGGATACTTTCAAGGAATTCCTTTTCAGTTTGGACCTTAAGCAGAGTATTTGACTTCTCGCCCTTCTTCCCAGCTGTTGTTGCTGTTGCAACTTTCTTTTCGGCAGCTGGTTTTGTAGCAGGAATAGCAGGCCCGAACATACCTGTTGCCACAGGTTTCGCTGTAGCATTTTTCGTTGTGCTTGGTTCATTTTCAGAGTCAGAAGAGTCTAACATTGCAAAGGCGCTTGGGCTGGCAACGGCTGTCAAAACGGCCAAAATAGCTAATTTTTTATCGATATACATGTATTTTTCTCCGTATAATTTGTTCAAATATCTATTTGACATAAAAAAAACAAAAAGACAATAAAAAAAATCAATTTGTATTTTTTTGTCAAATCTTTGTGAGAAACCTGCCCCCAGCCAAAAAAGCTGAGGGCGTTTCCCCTTGATGGGCATTTCTACTAGTTAAATAACTAATAGAGCTACGCAAACGTTTTTAGAATGTGTAGGCTATGCGCAACATTGCACCGTGAGATGCAGGCTTGTTTTTATAGTGGACGTGATCGCCTGCAGTTGGGGCTGTAGGAGGAGCAGCATTATCAGGGGATAACTGTCCGCTCTTAAGGTCTTTGTACATGGTATAAGTGTAGGCAAGCCCCATCATGACATTGCGAGACATTTTCAAATCAATACCCGCACCAATCAAGAACCCGCTTAGGCGCTTAGATTTTTTGTGAATGATCCGAGCTGAGTTATCTGCCAGAAGAAGCTTACCCTCTACATCAAATTTTGTGCTCGCAAACCCAATTTTTAGGTAAGGCAATGCATTGTTCATGGCCATACCTAAGCGGAGCGCTAGCTCAAAACCGTCCTTTTTCTTAAAACCGCCAAAAAGATTTTGAGATTTTTCGCTTGCGAAAAGATAGGCAGCTTCCAACCCCAAATAGACACGGCTGGAGCCCATTTCTTTACCATAGCCAGCAAAAATGCCGCCGGTTACACCATTTGCAGCATAATTTTCGTGGGTGTTCTGCGAAGAAACTCCGGCTGTAAGCCTTTCCGACTTATAATCATGCTTCGTTGCCCCATACCCAAGGCCGAGACCCGCGTAAAAGCCAGAGAAATTGCAAGCAGAGGTTGGTGCAGCGGCAGAGATAGGTGCGTGGGCAGCTGCGTCTTCAGCTTGTGCTGCAACGGATGTCAAGAGGGCTGTGCCCAAAAGTGCGTATGAAATTTTTTTCATCATCGTTCTAATTCTTTCTTCCAAAATATGTTTTTTTGTTCTGTGAAGATGATTTTGAAAAAACGTGAGACAGAGAGGCGAAATTTTAAACTCTTTCGCATTTTAATCATCCGTTAGTCAAAAACAATCTTCTTTACGTCAAAAGAACTAATCTATCTTGGAATGAATCGTCAAGAAGCTTTTATCCTAAATCTCTATTTTTTCTGGATGTGTTGCAAAAAAACATCAAATAGGTGTGAAAAAAAGGGGGGGTTTTTCTTGGAAAACAAAGGAATTTAGGGAATTTTTTCACAAAAAAAGCCCCTGGCCAAAGCCAAGAGCTTTTCATGATTCATGGGAAAATGCTTAAAGCTTAGAAGCGATAAGCTGCCCGGAAGGTAACCGTGTGGGAGGTTGGCTTCAGGGTTCCAGGTACTATGTTATCCCCGCTTGTTGGCTGAAACTGATGCTTTTGTTTGCCGTACATAGCATAGGTGTAATCCATCCCAAGAATCACATGCTTTGACCAAGCCACATCAATCCCCGCGCCCACCAAAGCACCATTCATGCACTTGGAAAGTTTCTTTAGGGAGAGGCTTGCAGGTGGGGTTACCTCAAATTTGGTGTTAACGTATCCAGCTTTCGCATAAAGCAAGATGTTTTCGTTTTTCACAACGCCTAAACGAAACGCAAGTTCTAAGGTGTTGCCCTTTTTAATCGTGGATGTCTTTTTGTAGGTATCATTGGACACAAGGTAGGTTGCTTCAACGCCGCTGTACAAACCGCTGGTTCCAATTTCTTTTCCCCAACCGGCAAAAACGCCGCCTGTGATGCCTGGAACAGAAACGTCAGAACCTGCTGCGTTTGAGTTATATTGCTGAAACATTGCGGTGGAGCTGTGGCCTATTTTGCCTCCCATATACCATCCAGCAAAAGCCGGAGTAGGGGCGCAAGGTTGAGGACGGCTTGTGTCTGTGGCCATTGCAGCAGAAGCAAGTAGAGTTGTGCTTAAAATTGCATATGAAATTTTTTTCATCATATCAATGTTTTTCCTTTACAAAGATAAATTTTTAAATTTTTGGGGAAATGTTTGCCAAACGAAGCAGAGTGTATCTTTTTTGCACCTACAAGAGATGCGAAGAAAACATGTTGTGCGGCGAACACTTCCTTAATCACCTGTGAATGTAGCTAATTTTAGGCAATAAGGTCAACGAAATGTGGCCTAAAAAATGCATTTTTACAAAAAATGTTGCAATTAAATCACGCTTAAAATCGCTTTTATTTTATAAAATCTCTAAAAAATCAATGGTTTAAGTGGTTTTTTTGTAACTATTTAAAAAATGAAGGTTGCATTTAAAAACCATAAATTTTTTCTTGTTGAAATGCCAATTAGGGGGTAAGACTTGGAATTGGCTAATTTTAAAGATGATGAATGAGTTTTTTATGTCGATTCTAGTTCGCTTCGCACCAAGCCCCACAGGCTTTCTCCATCTGGGCAATGCACGCACCGCGCTTTTAAACTGGCTTTTTGCAAAGCAACACCAGGGGCGCTTTTGGCTGCGTTTAGACGACACAGATCTCCAGCGCAGCGAAGCTCGTTATACGGAAGCAATTCTGGAAGATTTAGCATGGTTGGGCCTTTCTTATGATCATTTTGTGCGCCAATCTGATCGCTTGGAGCGGTATAGCGAAGCTGTGGAAATGCTTCAGGCTGTAGGCCGTCTTTACCCCTGCTATGAAACACCTGAAGAGCTTGAAACCAAACGAAAGCTTCAGCTGGCCCGGGGGAAGCCCCCTGTTTATGATCGGGAAGGTTTACGTTTGACACAAGATCAGCGTCAAGCTTTTGAAGCCCAAGGCCTCAGGCCCCATTGGCGCTTTAGGCTTGAGGATGGAGAGGTAACGTGGCAAGACCTCGTGCGTGGGCCTGTCCACACCCATACCCAGCATCTCAGCGACCCTGTGCTGGTGCGAGAAGATGGCTCTTGTGTTTACACGTTGGCCAGTGTTGTAGATGATCTGGAGATGGAGGTTACCCATGTTTTGCGAGGGGAAGACCATGTCACGAATACCGCCGTTCAACTTCAGCTCTTTCAAGCGCTGGGGGGAAAGCCAGAAGCGATTTCGTTTGGGCATTTTTCTCTGATCACAGATGCGGAGGGTCAGGGCTTTTCGAAGCGACTGGGGAGCCTCAGCCTTCAACAGCTTCGCGAACAAGGTATGCACCCCCTTGCGATTTGCAGTGTTCTCGCTTCCCTCGGAACGCCTGAAGCACCTACAGCGTGCCACAGCCTTGAAGATGTGGTGGCGAAGTTTGATATCAGCCATTATGGGCGCGCAACGCCTAAGCTTGCTACAGAGGATTTGTGGCACATCCACGCCAAATTGTTGCACCAACTTCCCTACAAGGCTATTGAGCCAAAATTGCAACAGTTGGGGCTTTCCCAGATCACCGCTGCTTTTTGGGAATCTTTCCAGGGAAATTTGGAACGGTTAGACGAGATTGAGATTTGGTGGAAGCTTTGCCATAGTCCTTTAAATCCTCCTTCTCAACCTGAAGAACATGCTTTTTTGCAACAAGCTCTAGCGATTTTGCCCCCAGCACCGTGGAGTCACGAAACCTGGGGAAGTTGGACCCAACAACTGGCTGTCCAAACAGGTCGCAAAGGACGTCAGCTCTATCACCCTTTGAGGCTTGCCTTAACGGGATTGGAGAAAGGGCCTGAGATGAAAATATTGTTGCCTTGGATAGAGCCTGCTAGGGTTCAAGCGAGGCTTCGGGGGGAGATTGGATGAGCCTTACCTTAAAAATTTACAATACTCTGGCACGGCAGAAAGAAATATTTGAGCCGTTAGACCCCAGCAATGTTCGTCTGTACGTTTGCGGCCCAACGGTTTACGACAGAGCCCATATCGGGAATGCAAGGCCCTATACGGTTTTTGATGTTTGGGTGCGGCTGCTGCGCTTGGTTTATCCCAAGGTTCTCTATGTGCGCAATATCACGGATATTGATGACAAAATTATCACGGCGGCGCGCCAAAACCGAGAATCCATCAACGCGTTAACCCAACGAACCACAGGCTATTTCCACGAGGATATGGCGAAATTATTTATCCTCCCACCTGATGCAGAGCCCCGGGCCACTGCTTTTGTGGAAGAGATGATTCATTTGATTCAACAGCTAATCCACAAAGGCTATGCCTATGAAGACCAGGGCCATGTCCTCTTCCATGTGCGGGCTTTTAAAAGCTATGGAACGCTTTCTGGTGCTTCGGTGGAGGCGATGCAGGCGGGGGCTCGGGTAGATGTGGCGCCTTATAAAAAAGACCCCCTCGATTTTGTGTTGTGGAAGCCTTCCCCCCAGGAGCCTGATTTCCCGGGTTGGGAGAGCCCCTGGGGCTATGGCCGTCCAGGATGGCATATTGAGTGCTCTGCTATGAGCAGCCATTATCTGGGGTCTGTCTTTGATATCCACGGAGGTGGGCAAGACCTTATGTTTCCGCACCATGAAAACGAAGTGGCCCAAAGCTCTGCTGCCCACGGGACAGAGGTTTTGGCACGCTATTGGATGCACAACGGCATCTTGACAGTAGATGGGGAGAAAATGTCGAAATCCCTGGGAAATATCGTCACCGTTTCCCAAGTGTTGGAAGCTTATCCTGCAGAAGTGGCGCGCTGGGTGTTGCTGGGAACCCACTACCGACAACCGTTGGATTGGACCGAGGAAGCTCTTTCCCAAAGCTCAAAATCTTTGGACCGCCTCTATGGGGCGTTGCGTTGTCTTCCTGAAGATGCCTTTGTCGCGGCATCGGCGTCACAGTCCCTTCCCGATGCAGACATCTTGCAAGCCCTTGCGGATGATTTAAACACGCCTTTAGCCTTCCACCACCTCCATGCTTTGGCAAGCCACGTATATAAAAGCACATCCATGGATGAAAAAATGATGTTTGCAAAAAAGCTTTTGGCCTCTGGACGATGGATGGGCTTTTTCAACCAATCTGTCCAAAGCTGGTTCCAAAGCTTAAAGGGGGATCAATCTCAGC
>JBOFKI010000094.1:0-26683 GCA_051657245.1 Alphaproteobacteria bacterium
GCAAGACATTCAGGCGGTTATTCCTCCAAAAAAGAACCGAAAAACACAACGTTTTTATGATAAAGAGGTATACAAGCGCCGACACTTGGTCGAAAATGCCTTCTTGCATCTTAAACGATGGAGAGGAATAGCCACGCGGCTACGCTAAAAATACTTCCTCCTTCCTTGCGGCAACCCACATTCGTTGCCTTGCGCTTTGGCTTAATATCTCTTGACGACACTATCTAGGTAAAATCAACCTTCACCCGCTTCGTCTGCTGAAGATGGTGCAAAATAGACCCAAATAACCCGTTCTCACGCCAACGCTTGAAGCGAGTGTATAAGGTATGCCAAGGTCCAAAACAGGCAGGCAAGTCGCGCCAGGGAATGCCTGTTCTTAAGACGTACAAAACCCCACAAAAAAAGAGATAATATCCTTTTTGAGGTGGGCGACCAGGTCGTTTGTAATGCCTCAAAATCAACGGTTCGATGACTTGAGAGAAAAAGACTGGTGTCAAAGGAAAAAGCCGTCTGTCCATTGTATAACCTAACTTTTTTACGGGAACGATACTTTATCCTATCCTAAAAATTTTACTTTGTTAACAGTGCCATGCTAAAAATACGTCTTCTTTTCTTGCAGCAGCTCACATCCGTTGCCTGGCGCTTTGGCTCAATATCTCATGACGACACGTGTAAGCTATTTTTTCAGATCTCCAAGCATTCTACCGATGTAAAGGATGAATACAAGCTAATTCATGTATACCTTGCATCATGCTGGGAACCGTATGGGGCTTAGGCGTGATAGGCTTTTCTTCAAATCTTCCGATTTTTTGCCCCTCAACCAAAGCAAGGGACCCAAGCATTTGACTGATTTGAAGGTTAGTATTCCCTTTAGCTTCCCACAATAAAGAGGGAAGGTTATGCTGAAACCCTTGAATCAAGTGTTCGCACTTTGAACAAGGTATATGATAAGTCGAGATGCCTAAAGCCACAGCTTCGATGGTTGCGCCTGGGTGCGAAACGGCAATGGATCGTAATAACACGGGCAATTTTTTTTGAAGACTCAATAACAAGAGCGCTTCAGAATCTAACGCATTATCTTTCCATCCGCCACGGGCAATTTTTTGGCGAAGTTTTTCTTCCATGGCAATCCCCATGGGGATGCTTACGTTTGAGAATGAAAATTGATCAATGGTTGCTTTTTCTTGAAGGGTAAGCATATCATGACGCGTATTGACCAGCCGGTGTTGCTGCTTGAAGCCAAGGTCCTTTACGGCGAAAAATTTACCTCCGGAAAGAAAAATATCCTCAAGGGCAAAACGTACCACACCTAGCCTGTCCCTCAGATGAAAGTTAACCCATCCAGCTGCAAGGTTGGGAAGTTTATCAGGATCTTTAAGCCCTAGCTGTGTCATTTCCTTAATTTTTCTCAAAAATCTTTCATCATAATTTGATTGAACGCTTCTGAATGGAAAGGAAAAAGACCGTCCGTTATAGGTGTAGCTAGCTGAAGCAGATCCACTGCTTAGGTAAGTAATATGCGGAAGAATTTCTTGGATTTGAAAGCGTTTGGGCTCGTGCTGTAGGGTGCCAATGGTGGCAACGCTAACAGGCTCTTTTTTTTCATTCTCTCTTGGTTTTACAAGGGGTGCAGATGGCTGCGGCGCAGGTGTGATGACGTCCACTTCCTGCTCGCTGCTTGAGTCACTTTCTTCTTCAACGGCAATCTTTTTCTTAGTTTTTGGGTTTTTCTTTGAAGCTTTGCCTTTTTGTTTTTTTGGGGGGCCTTTTTTGCTTTTATCTTCTACTTTATCTTTGCTTGGTTTCACGGCCTTTTCAACTTGGGGAAGTGGCAAGCGCAATCCTGATTCTATATGCTCTAAAAGAGAAGGGCCTGATGGCGTTAAAACATAGCTTCGAAAAAGCTTGATCTTTGTGTCTGTATCATAAAAATCAAAAGGTTTAGAGTTAGTGCTGACAGCTTGGCGATGGAGAACAACTTGTTCAGCGAAAAATGGAGCCTCTGAAGAAGTTTTTGTCGTCTTTTCTGGCAAAAGAAAAAGTTGTCCATCTGTTCCTTCAACCACTCTATTCATCTTGTCTTCAATGGATAATTTCTGCATTCTAAAAATTTTTGGAATTGGATTTTCCCAGTGGTTGGCCAAGATTTCGCATTGTTTATAAATAAATAACCCAATTGAGAGTTCTTCGTTATGAAAGCGGATCTTGGCGCAATTCTTTAAATCCCCGTTGCAAAATTCAATGAAGTTACCTACCTCTGGAACAAAGCGAGAAAAGAATTGCTGGAGCGATGTTTCATGCCCAGGTTCTAGGGAAATAAGATTTGCGTAAGGTTTAAGGCTTTCAGCAAGAAAATTCCAGCATAAGTAAGAAACAAACATATCACTGTATACATTCAGGATATATTTTTTTTGTGCATACTCTTGTTGTCTAGTTTTAGAAAGCCCATTAGGAACCTTGATATCTTGCCAGCGAACAGACATTGCTATTTTGGTTGTAGAATCGAAACGTTCTTGGGTTGAGAGGCTTTCATTTTTAAGTTTATTGAGGATTGATAAGACCTCATCCCGGCGTGTACTTGCCAGGTGGTGCATTTGCTCCCACGCACCCAAAATTTGTCGATCGTTTAGAGGATATGTGATAGGTTCTTCATCTGTGGATGGTGACGTCAGCGTTGAAGAATTCAGATACGTTTCTTCAGATTCCTCTTCCATTCCAAAAGCTGCTGAAAAACAGATAAACCCCATCAGGGCTAAACGAGACCAAGATTGCATTGCTATAACCACCAAATAATAAAAGATTATTTTAAATAGTCATGTAAAATATACTTATTGTCAATAGTTAGCAGATATTTTTGATAAAATCTGGAGGCAAGCTGAGGGAATAGCTGTTTTTTTTAAGATCAGCTCACTTTCGGCCAACAGCGCAAGCGCTTCATAAAGTTGATCCATAGACCATTTTTTAAGATGTTCTTGAAAGATGGGGCGTTGTTTAAAGAAAACCGGCGGGCTCAGCTTTCCCATAGCGCCCTCAAGGGAATCTCCCTGGTGGAGCAAGCCTTTCACTTGAAGCAGCGCCAAAAAATGATACGCACTTTGGCGAATGCGCAACAACAAATCAGATAATTCAAAAGGCGTTGAGCCTAACAGCAGGGCCAGCTTTTCAGGATTTCTTTCCGATAAAATATAAGCGAAGTCGCCAAAATCCGTTTCCGTTTGCACAAAGGCCAAACAATCTTCTGGAGAGGTCGGTTGAGGCGCGTCCCCGCCATAGGCTAAGGCCAGCTTCGTTACAAAATCCCGAAACCCAGCAATCGGCAGAGATCTTGCGAAAACACTGATCCAAGGTTTGGGAATGGAGAGGCTTGGCTCTGCTTGAATCGCTTTGGCTAGAAGTATGGCTTGTTGCTCTGGCGTCAGGCTATAGCACGGTGTTGCGATAAGCTTTGGGTGTTTTTGAAACAGCAGCGTCAGCTTGCTGGCAGCGCGCAAAGAAGCTCCGTATAACAGCAAAAAAGGGGCATCTAAATCTTGGCCGGTTAAAAGGGGCTCATAACGAGGTGCGTTCCGATCTTGCGCATCCTCAATCACCACACAAGGGCGCCGCTTGGCAGGGGAAAATGCAGAAAACAGGTCAGGGCGGCCAAACCCTAAGGGGTTTTGAAGAAACTCTTTTTCTGATACAAAAATGCCATTTCCCTGGGCTGCAACCGTTTGGAAGATATATTCTTTCAGCTCTTTGTCGGTTCCATAGCATAACAGCCCCTGGTTAGATGTTTTTTCCAGAGCATGAAAAAGATCCAGCCCCCAGGCTTCTACTTTCACCGTGCCGCTTGTCCTTTTTTTTGCTTCCGCAGGAAAACAGCGAGATCCAGTCGGATCAAATCTGCCATGGTGCGAAGGGCGTGCATTTCTGACGCGATTTGGGAAACGGTGTTCGAATAAAACTGTTCTTCCACAAAGTTATAGGACGCATAGGTTGTCAGGGTTTGCTGATGGGCAACCTTAGCTGTCCCTTTATGCACCAGCTGATAAGAAGCCGTTAAGGCGTGGCGCATCCGGATGGTGGTGGCGTCTTTTTGGATCCCCAGCTGCTGGGGCGTGTCAGTCAAGTCTACTTTCAGAGTATAAAGCGGGGCCTCTACGGGAAGCGGAATGAGGCGCTCTGTCAGAAATTGTCGCAGCTTTTGGCCAGAGCGTTCAGGGATGCGGTCAATGGTGAGGGGCAATAGGTTTGTGGTGTAATCTTCTGATGCAGTTGGGGGAGACAAGAGCGGCTCAAAGCCACAGCCTCCAAGGCAACAACCCCATAGAAAAGCTAAGAAAAAATGTAAAGGAAGCCCGGAAGAAAAGAAACGCAGCATCAACACACAACATTAATGATTTTTTTAGGAATCACAATCAATTTTTTGACAGGCTTTTCCGCCAAAACTGCTTGAACCGCAGGGACCGCATAAACCGCCTCCCGAAGCTCTTCTTCTGTCCAATCTGTGGATATGCGAAGCTGACCTCGGGTTTTTCCGTTGATCTGGAGAGGAATGGTGAGCACTTCATCTTTTGTCCAGGCTGGATCGGCTTTGGGCCATGGCGCTTGATGGATATGGGAACTGTGCCCTAACATGCCCCAAAGTTCTTGGGCTAAATGGGGGATCGTAGGGGCTGCCAGCTTCAAAAAGGCTTGAATCCCTTCCTGAAGAACCGTGAAATCTGAGGGATAAACTGGCTTAAAGGCTTCCAGCGCATTGCTCAACTCTCGAAGACGCGCGATATACTTGTTAAGGTGAAAACGCTCAATTTCTTGGGTGATGGACGCAATGGATTTGTGGATCCAAGTTTTCAATTTTTTCGCCTCTTCCCCCAGGGTTGGTAGGGAAGGCCCCTGGAGATTTTTTTCAGCATCAAATTGAGCCACCGCTTGGTTGACAAAGCGCCACAGGCGTTGTAGATAGCGCCAGCACCCCTCTGCCCCCGCTTCAGTCCATTCCAAGTCACGCTCTGGGGGGCTGTCTGACAAAAGAAACAGGCGGGCTGCATCAGCACCATAGGTGGAGACAATGGCCTCAACGCTCACCAAATTGTGCTTTGATTTGCTCATTTTTTCTGAGCGTCCCACCACCACGGGGCTCCTATCCGTCTTTTTTAAAACTTCACCCTGGTCATCTAAGACAACTTCCTCCGGATAAAGCCACTGATGACGTTGGTCTTTATAGGTCTTGTGGCAGACCATGCCTTGGGTGAAGAGTTGCTCAAAAGGCTCAGAGATATTCAAGTGTCCACACCTGCTGAGGGCCCGTGTAAAGAACCGGGCGTACAACAAATGCAAAACAGCGTGCTCAATGCCGCCGATATACTGGTTTACTGGAAGCCACTTTTCCGCTTGGACAACATCACACGGCCGGGGATCTTTTGGGCTGCAAAACCGTATAAAATACCAAGAAGATTCAAAAAACGTATCAAAGGTGTCTGTTTCCCGAAGCGCTGCTTTCCCGCATGCTGGACAATTGACGTGCTTCCAGGTGGGGTGATGTTCCAGCGGATTTCCAGGCTTATCAAAGCTGACATCTTCCGGGAGCAGCACAGGAAGCGCATCTTCTGGAACCGGCACCACCCCACAGTCTGTGCAATGAATCATGGGGATGGGGCATCCCCAATACCGTTGTCGGGAAACACCCCAATCCCGCAGGCGATAGATGGTCTTCTTTTGAGCTTTTTGGCGATCGGCCAAGTGCTTCACGATGGTTTTTCTTGCTTCTAACGTGCTAAGCCCATCCAAGAAATCTGAATGGATCATAACCCCTTCGTCTGTATAGGCTTCTTGAATCGGCTTTCCTTCTACGTGGTCAGGGCCACACACCACGGGTACAATAGAAAGGTCATATTTCTTTGCAAACTCAAAATCTCGCTGGTCATGGGCGGGGCAACCAAAAACAGCACCTGTGCCATACTCAAGCAAAACATAGTTGGCGATGAAAATGGGGAGCACGTTGCCTTCAATCAAGGGGTGTTTGGCATGAAACCCTGTAAAAATGCCCCGCTTTTCTTCTGTTTCAATCAGTTGGGTGGAGGTTCCCCTTTGGCGACAATCCTCGATAAAGGCCTGAAGATCAGGGTGATCTTTAGCCCACCTGGCCGAAAGCAGATGGTCTGGAGAGATGGCGCAGAAAGAGGCACCAAACAGGGTCTCCGGACGGGTGGTGAAAATGGAGAGAGGGCCTGCTTCCGGATCTTCCGCCAGCTCAAATTCAAGCTGAGCCCCTGTTGAATGGCCAATCCAATTTACTTGCATGGTCTTGACCTGCTCAGGCCACCCAGGAAGGTCGCGAAGTGCGAGCAGCAGGTCATCTGCAAATTCTGTAACTTTCAAGAACCATTGGGAAAGCAAACGGCGTTCCACAGGTGCTCCTGAGCGCCACCCCTTTCCATCCACTACCTGCTCATTGGCGAGCACCGTGTTTTCAACAGGGTCCCAGTTTACAAAAGCTTCTTTTTGGTACGCAAGCCCTGCTTTATAGAAATCCAGAAACATCTTTTGACCGTGGGTGTAATAGTCTGGGGAGCATGAAAAAATCTCCCGGGACCAATCATAAGAATACCCCATGGTCTTGAGGCTTTCCTTCATTTCAGCAGCGTTTTGATAGGTCCATGTTTTCGGGTGAATTTTGCGCTGAAAAGCCGCATTTTCTGCTGGAAGACCAAAAGCATCCCACCCCATGGGGTGCAGCACATTATACCCAAGGGCCCAGCGATAGCGCGCCATCACGTCTCCCAAAGCATAGTTTCTGGCATGCCCAATGTGGATCTTGCCTGAAGGGTAGGGGAACATCTCCAGCACGTAATAACGGGGCTTTGTATGGTTTTCATCCTCAGCGCGAAAGCAGGCTGAATCTTCCCAGGCTTTTTGCCATTTGGCTTCAACCTGTTGAACTTGATAGCGTTCTGCTCGTTTTTCTTCTGTCATGCTGGTGTCTTCCAATTTTAACGCTCGTGTTCTTTAGCCTTGAGATCACGGGCTCGCAATAAAATCACTTCTTTAAAATGCCTTTGTAAGCTGCTGTGAGCTGGTGTCTCCTTCCAAGCCCCTCCTGCGGTTTTTTCCCGTCTCAACACCCGCACGTTCAACCCGTCTGAGCGTAATTGCCGGGACAAAATCACCACATTCACCTTAAATTGTTCATTGGAGGTTGAGGGAGGTGTATACCAATCTGTTGTGACCAAGCCGCCAAAAGG
Organism: Alphaproteobacteria bacterium; assembly: GCA_051657245.1. Classification (GTDB taxonomy): domain Bacteria; phylum Pseudomonadota; class Alphaproteobacteria; order Holosporales; family JBOFFI01; genus JBOFFI01. The sequence goes on from JBOFKI010000094.1 coordinate 7,227, forward strand.
GTCTGTCGTTTGAAGGGGAAACGGTGCCAAAACATCTAGGGTGCCGCGCCAGAGATAGGCACTTACGCCGATTCCCGTTTCATCCTCTTGGGCGCCAAGGGAAAGGCCCTGCTCGCCAAAAAGCTTTCCAGTATTTTTATAGCGCCTATCTTTGCGAGGAAGTAATTCAGGCTGAGGGGTGGCTTCACCAGAGGAAGAGGGAGAAACAGTGCCAGGCGTATCGCAAGCCGCTTGTAAAAAGCACATGGCCAACAAAGCCCAAAGAGGTCTAATAAAAAACAGACGAACCACGCATCACCTCCACGAAGTTTTAACAGATACCTTCCTCCTCTGTTGTAAGAACCCATGGGATGATCGTCAAGGGGAAAAAAATGCGTTAATTTTTTAAGATTTCAAGAAGCAAGGTAAGCCAAGACGGGTTCTAGGCTACCTGTTTCCTGAAAGATCAACTTTTGGAGACCTGCGGGTGAAGTTTTGGCTTCCAGCAGCTGTTCAAGGGGTGTGAAGAAAACTTCTTCTCCCAGGTTTCTGCCAACCAACCCTTGGTAGATGAGGGGCAAAAGTTGTTCTGCCCACTGGAGAAGTGTTTTCCCTCTCACGCTTGAGCCCATACCCAGGCGGGGGACTTGGCCTGCTAACTCAAGCAGCGTTTCAACGTTCCAGCTTTTCAGCAGCGTTTCTACCGCCTTAGCCGTGGGCGCATGATAGAGCAGCCCCACCCAAAACGCCCCTAAGGCCATGGCGTTTTCTGGAGAACAACTGTCTGCTCCTCGCATTTCGATCACATTTTTAAGGCGTACATCTGGGAAAAGCGTTGTTAGGTGCAGCTGCCAGTCTGAAAGAAGTGGTTCTGTGGGGAGAGGAGCTTTTTTTGGATTTTCCATAAACTGTCGAAACGTGAGGCCCTTTTGAACCGGGTGATACACGCCTTCCCGATAAAGAAAATACAGGGGGACATCCAGAGCATACTCAACATAGCGCTCAAAACCCATCCCAGCTTCAAAAACAAACGGTAAGATACCGCATCGGTGGGGGTCTGTTTGTGTCCAGATATGGGCCCGGTAACTTTCATAACCATTCAGCTTCCCTTCACAAAAAGGCGAATTGGCGAAGAGGGCTGTCATCAGGGGCTGGAGCAGCAATCCCAGGCGCATTTTTTGAACCATATCTCGCTCTGTTGCGAAATCAAGGCTAACCTGGGTGGTGCAGGTTTGATGCATCATCCAAAGCCCCAAGGTCCCTTGTTGGGGCATATAAGAACGCATCACCCCATAGCGCTGTTTGGGGATTTGGGGCGTAGCTGATAAAGGGGTTAAAGGGTCTACCCCGCTGTTTAAAACCAAAAGACCCTGCTGCTTGGTAACCTGGTTCAATAGCTGAAGATAGCCTTGATAATTTTCCCAAAGCTCATGGAGAGACGTCCAGGGATGGCTCGCAAACTCAAGCTGCCCCCCTGGCTCAAGGCTTACCATACCTAGGGTATGTTTTCCTGAAAGGCCAATCCATTGGTCTTGCTCCAACACAGGTTCCCAGCCTGGTTGGCTCCGTGCCATCTCTTTCAACAGGACGGGGATTGAGAAGGAGCCGGGGGAAGCTTCATAATCGAGCCTTTGGAAATTGGCTTCCGTATAGATAAATTTCTCGTCTTCTAACCCTATTTTTTGCGCAGGCTTACAGCTTTTTTCAAATTGCTCAACCAATAAATCTTTGGAACGCACTGGCGTTTCGTCTTGAAAAATTACAGCCGTCATGGTTCCACTTTAAGTTAATGGGTTTGTTGTTATTTCTGTTCCAGGGATTCAACCCATCGGTTCAACAAACGAAGACCAAAAGCGGTTCCGCCTCCCTTTGCCCACAAAGGCGTGTCTTTTGAGGCCATGTCTACTGCTGCAATATCTAAATGTGCCCAAGCTTTTTTGTTGACGAACCGCTGAAGAAATTGCGCTGCCGTAATACTCCCTGCGCCATAGCCGGGGGTTCCAATGTTTTTCATATCCGCAACGGGGCTGTCGATAACTTTGTCATAGGCGTGGGCGAGGGGCAATCGCCAGAGGGGCTCTCCAACGATTTCACCTGCTTTGGCCAGCTGTTCAGCCAGGGTGTCATCGTTTGCAAACAACCCTGCGTAAGCATCTCCCAGAGCCACCCGCATAGCTCCAGTCAGGGTTGCAAGGTCAACAATATATTTGGGGTTAAAGCGATCTTGGGTATACCACAGTGCATCCGCAAGGATTAAACGCCCCTCCGCATCGGTGTTGAGCACTTCAATGGTTTGCCCAGACATGGAAGTGACAATGTCTCCCGGGCGTTGGGCCGTTCCAGAAGGCATGTTCTCAACCAGGGCAACCACCCCCACGGCGTTTACTTTTGCTTTGCGGCGAGCCAGCGCTTGCATCAGGCCAATCACCACGGCGGCCCCCGCCATATCTCCCTTCATGTCTTCCATATTATTAGAAGGTTTCAACGAGATGCCACCTGTGTCAAAGGTGACGCCTTTGCCCACAAAAGCAACGGGAGCTTCTGCTTTGCTGTCTGCCCCCTGCCATCTCATCACAACCAGGTAAGGTTCTTGCGCACTTCCCTGGGCGACGCCTAGCAGGGCCCCCATGCCAAGCTTTTTCATGGCTTGTGTATCTAGGCGTTCCACCTCAACACCCCATGTTTTGAGGGTTTCTGCCTCTTTCGCAAGGGTGTCTGGATAAATGACATTGCCGGGTTCTGAGATAAGGCGCCTGGAAAAATGGGTGCTTTCTGCCAAAATTTTGAGGGACTCAAACTGCTCTGACGCTTTTTTAGGATCAGCGACATAAAACACCAGCTCTTTCAGGCGGCTTTTTTCCTCAGGCTTTTGCTGGGTTTTATAGGCATCAAAGCGCCAAGCCCGCAATTGCGCACCAAACGCAATGGCTAAAACGGTCTCTAAATCTAGGTCTTCTAAGACAACAGATGCTTTGGCGTGGGGCAAGCGTTGAAGCGTTGCCGTGAGGGTGCCACCCACCTCATAAGCTTTCGCCTCGGTTAGGTCTTTTTTCTCCCCAAGGCCCACCAAAAAAAGCTGATCCAGGGCAAGGGGGGCAGGCGCCAGCAAGCTCAAAATTTCTTTTGGCTTTCCTTTAAAAAAGCTTTGTTCAAACGCTTTTTGAAACGTCATGGGAGAGCGCGTTTCCAGTGTTTTTCCAAAAGCAGTCAGCTGATTTTCTGCAAAAACACCTGTTGCGACGACGCCGTTTTCTGGGCTACCTGCTTGAAAAGAGATGGTCAGCATTAAAAAAATCCTCCTGGGCAAGCCTATTTTTTCATCATTTCCAGCCCAGATTAAGCAGAATTTTAGAAGAATTGTCAACTAGATCTCATGTGCGATTCTTTTGTATGGAGGTGGGCGGGCTTTTCGTAAATCCTCCTCTTCCATGGGGAGAAGAAGGAGATGGTGTTTCACCAAAACGTCACGGTGATGGAATGGCCCTGTCGATTACGCAAAGTTTGTAATCGCCCACGAAGGGGTGATTTAGCAGGCACAGAAATGCTTAGATGTGCCAAATCCGTCTTTGGAATTGCATTTAACAAAGTGGTCAAACCTGCTTCCTCGATGTCGTTCCAGCTCAGGTCAAGCTGTTGAAGGGTGGGTGGAAGATGGGGCGCCAGCGCTTGTATACCTGCAATCTCGATGCTGTTTCCGTTTAGACTCAGCTGTTGGAGGGTTGGTGGAAGGTGGGATGCCAGCACTTGTGTGCCTGCAACCCCAATGCTGTTCTGGGACAGGTTAAGTTGTTGAAGGGTGGACGGAAGACGGGGGGCCAGCGTTTGTATAGCTTCAACCCCGACATTATTTCCGTTTAGACTCAGCCGTTGAAGGGTTGATGGAAGATAGGTGAGCAGCGTTTGTATAGCTTCAACCCCAATGCTGTTCCAATCCAGGTTAAGTCCTCTAAAATAGGATGGAAGATGGAGCGCCAGCTCTTGGATATCTTGCGCATTAATGCTCTTAAGCTTCAATGTATTGACGAGCACGTTGCGAAACTGTTCGAAAACAGCGTCGGAGGGTTTTTGGAGGAATGTAACATTAACATTTCTTAAATCTGCAACGAAATTTTGAAACCATTGAAACTCTTTGTCTGAGAATCGAGTCGGAATTATAATGCTTTGGATGTAGCAGGCAGCAATTTTTTTGAATTTTTTATTAACCAAACGGATTTTCTTGAGGTCTTCCTGGGAAAGTTCCTGGAGAATCTTTTTGACGATCTCTGGTGGAAGTGACTCAAAAGGTGCTGTTGGGGCCAGGGTACTCTGATCCTGGGATAGTTCACCTGTCAGTTCAAATTTTTCATTTCCCGCAACAGCAATATGAAACGTCAAAAAGACAATAATTAAAATTGTTGAAAATATAGATTTTTTTGAATTAATGGGCATTATTTTTTTCAAAATGTAAATTTATAACAAAAAATATTATCATATAGTCAAAAATATTTTGCAATAATAATTTGAATGTGTTGATACAAAGTGGGGCGTGAGATGTTTTGTGGGTTCCCTGCAAGATTTTACTTTTTAAAAAGGGGCCAGATGTAGTATCATAAAAAATGTTGGGGGGCGTGCTTTGTTAGGCGCTTTCCCAAGGTTAAAGGGCTTCCGGCCAAAAGCGGCGGGGGCTGTTCATATTGCTCAAAATGGAGGGTATGTTGTTATGCGTCATAAATTTGATTTTTCGCCTTTGTTTCGTTCAAGTGTTGGGTTTGATCGGATGGCTCGCCTGTTTGATTCAGCCATGGCCTTCGATGAAGGAACGTTGGCCTATCCACCCTATAATATTGAAAAATTTAGTGATGAGTCTTACCGCATCACCATGGCAGTGGCGGGCTTTCGCCTTGAAGATCTTTCAATCAGCACCCATGAAAGTATGTTGATTGTGACGGGCGTCTCCAGGCCAGATCCGGAAGGGGTCACCTATATCCATCGAGGGATTGCAGGGCGTGCCTTTGAGCGGCGGTTTCAGCTTGCTGATTCTGTTAAGATTCTTGATGCGCAGCTTGAAGATGGCTTGCTTCACATTGATCTTAAACGTGAAATTCCAGAAATGTTAAAACCTCGCTCAATTGTGATCAAAGGGCAAAAAAAGGCTCAGGTCCAACGTATCTCAGAAGTTTCTTAGAAAATCTAAGGGATTTTCGAGGGGAGGGGGAAAATTTGTGCCTCCTCCCCCTTGTGTGCAGCTGCGACTCGCGGCATACTCCGCAAACAAGTAAATGTTTGTTGGGAAGCTGAGAGCTATGGAAACCTATCAATCTGATTTTTTGAAAGAAGTAACCCGTCGAGGGTTTATCTATCAGGGAACTGACCTGAGGGGCCTTGACCAAAAGCTGTGTGAGGGATGTGTGGTGGCTTATGCAGGGTTTGACGCAACGGCGCCAAGCCTTCATGTGGGGCATTTGTTGCCGATCATGCTCTTCAAGTGGTTTCAGAAAACGGGGCATAAACCGTTGGTTTTGTTGGGGGGTGCGACCACAAAGGTGGGGGACCCAACCGGGAAAGATTCAGCCCGCCAGCTGCTTTCAGATGAGACCATCGCTGCAAACATGGCTTCCCTGGGGCGGGTATTTGAGCGATTCCTCACCTTTGGACATGGCCAAACCGATGCCAAGCTTCTCAACAATTCAGATTGGCTAGAAAAGCTGAGCTATATTGATTTCCTGCGGGATGTGGGCACCCACTTCACCGTTAACCGGATGCTATCTTTTGAAAGCGTGAAGCTGCGTTTGGAGCGGGAGCAACCCCTCAGTTTCATCGAATTTAATTATATGCTGCTGCAGTCTTATGATTTTTTCCATTTGGCTGAAACCCATCAGTGCACCTTGCAACTGGGAGGCTCTGACCAATGGGGGAACATCGTCAGCGGGGTTGATTTCACGAGGCGGCGCTTGTCTAAGGAAGTTTTTGGGTTAACCTGTCCGCTGATGACCACGGCGGATGGCTCAAAGATGGGCAAAACGGCCCAAGGAAAAGCCATTTGGTTGAATCCAGACCAGTGCTCTCCTTATGACTATTGGCAGTTTTGGCGAAACACCCATGACCAAGATGTGGGGCGTTTTCTTAAATTATTCACTTTCCTTCCCATGGATGAGATTGAAAGGCTTGAAAAGCTTCAAAGCCAAGACATCAACGAAGCTAAAAAAATCTTAGCAGATGAGGCCACGCGCATCCTGCATGGGGCAGATGTTTTGCCTGAAATTCACACCCGGGTGAAACAGGCGTTTGATGGTGTCGTGGATGATGCGTCTGGTTATGGGGTTGGTGCGACTCCTGTTTATGCCCATGAGCTTGCTTTAATCACGTGTTTAGAAAAAGCGGGCCTCGTTGCATCAAAAGGCGAAGCGCGGCGGTTGATCCGCGCTGGGGGGGTGCGCGTTCAAGACCAACCCATTTCAGATGAGCTGTTTCAGTTGACCCAACAGCACTTTGCAAACGGGCCTGTGAAGCTTTCGGCCGGGCGCAAGCACCATATATTTTTAGAGCTGATAAATGGTGGTGAGGAGCCTTTTGCCTGATGTCTTCCCGTGGTAGGGTGGGGCTTCAGATAGACCCGCCCGAGACCTTTAATTTTAAAACCGATACAACGTTTCTGCTGGCCCTTGAGGCTCAAAGGCGAGGTTATGGCTTGTGTTACTATACACCAGAAAATTTGATCTGGCAGGAGGGGCGCCTTTCGGCAACGGGGGCAGAGATACACTTTTCCCCTGAGGCACCTTTTTTTAAAAAAAGGTCGCTTCAAACCTTTGATCTTCATGCGCTGCAGGTGATTTTGATTCGCCAAAACCCCCCGTTTCACATGGGATATTTGACGCCTACCTATTTATTAGAAAGGCTTTCGCCGGGCACGTGTGTTTTAAATCCTCCAGGGGTTTTGAGAAATTTTCCAGAAAAATTGCTGCTGCTTGCGTTCCCAGACCTTATGCCGCCCACCCTTATCAGCAAAAATCGGGAAGCCCTTGAAGCGTTCCGAAAAGCCCATGGGCAGGTTGTGTTGAAACCCCTTTACGGCTATGGAGGAAAGGGCATTTTTTTGCTTTCCCAAGAGGACCCCAACGCAGATGGTATCCTTGATCTTTTTTTGCAAGGAGAAGAGCCTTTCATGGTCCAGCGATACCTTCCAGAAATCCGGGAAGGCGATAAACGGGTTTTCATGTTAAACGGAAAAATAGCAGGGTTTTTCACACGAAAGCCAAAACCCCAGAGTATCCTTTCTAACCTGGTTGCAGGGGCTGAAGCCTTGCCCACCACGTTAACCTTGAAAGAGCAAGAAGCGTGTGAGCGGATAGGGGAGCTTCTCCAAGAACATAATATTTGGTTTGTGGCGGTTGATTTTATTGGGGGCTACGTGACCGAGGTGAATATGACCTCCCCCACAGGTATCTCTGCGTTTAACGCGCTTTCCGGAAGGAGGTTGGAAAAAGAGGCCTGGGACGCTTTAGAGGTGCATCTTCTATAAATTTTCAGACAAACGTGCTTTCAATTTCTGAAGGTAAGCAAATCGATGATAGGTGTAAGACGCCTTTTCCAGATCAAGTTTTGTTTTGAAAACAGCGCCTAAATCTGTAGACGCTTTTTGGATAAGGGTTTCAAGGTGGGTTATAAATTCAGGGGAGGGTTGGGCCTCCTGTTCTGCCTGTTCTTGAAGTTCCATCATTTCTTCAAAAAGCTCTGGGGCGCAGACTTCAACAGGCGGTAAAGGCCAAACATTTTTGACTTGAAACAGAGCTTCAGCGCGGGTTAAAGGGTCTTTCAACCTGTGATAAGCTTGGGTTGCTTGGGAAGACAAGCGTGTGGCCGCTTGTTGGGCGAGGGGAGAGATGTTCAGCTTGTCTGGATGAATTTGCTTTTGGGCTTCCAGGTAGGCTTGTTCTAACTCAGATAAATCTAATTCAAAGCAAGGTTCAATGCCAAGGGTGGAAAACGCATCGAGGGAAGGTTGGCCTGCGTCAGACATGGAAAGACTCACCGCACCCACATTTTCCCTTTTCGTTAGGATTGCGAAACAGAAAGCCAGATTTCAGAGCATCTTCTTGATAATCCATTTCAGAGCCAATTAAAAATAAAAGTGCGCCTGGGTCAATATAGAGGTAGACGTTATCAGCGACAACCACCCTCTCATCTCCCTCACGTGCTTCATCTACATATTCAAGGGTATAGGCAAGCCCTGAGCACCCTTTCGTTTTTACCGAAAGGCGAACGCCCAAAGCAGGTTTTTGTCGCGCCGCAAGCAAGGCTTGAATGCGGGACAGTGCCCCAGGGGTGATGGTTAAAATTTCTTTGCTAGCCATGGCTTGCATATTCCACTTAAAAAGGAAATTTAAGGCCGCCGGGAAGCTTCAGGTCACCGGTGACCTTGGCCATCTCTGAGGATGTAAGGGATTCAGTCTTTGTGCGGGCATCATTAAAAGCAGCCACCAAAAGATCTTCTAAAATGTCTTTTTCTGAAGCGACTAACAACGAAGCGTCAATGGAAACACTTTTAGCCTCTCCTTTTCCTGTCAATTTTACAGAAACCAAGCCACCCCCTGATGCGCCTTCTACTTCAAGATGATCCAGCTTTTTTTGAACTTCTGCCATTTGGGTCTGAAGCATCTGGGCTTGCTGCATAACATTCTTAAAAGGGTTCATTTTTACAGGCTCCTTATCTCTCTGATTGACGACTCACACAACCACTTCCCAGTATGTCATGGGGGAGGGTGAGATGACAAATAGATTTTTCATGAACCGTTTGTCGAGCCAAAAAAAACAGGGAAGCCCGCCAAAGGCTTCCCTGTTTTTTTCAAGGTTCTAACGTTGAGCCATTCAGCCGCAGCAAGAGCAAAGCATCATTTCTTTTCAGAAAGATCTTCATAGTCTGCGTCCACCACAGGACCTTCTGAATTTTTTTCGCCTTGGGGAGATGCGGCTTCTTCCCCGGTTGTGCCACCAGGTTGCTGAGTCTCTGATGCACTTTCTTTGTACATGGCTTCCGCAAGGGGGTAAGAGGCTTGGAGCAAGGCATCAGAGGCAGATTTTATCGCTTCTACATCCTCGCCTTGAAGGGCTGTGCGCAATTCTTCAAGCTTCGCTTCAATGGCTCCCTTCACTTCGGCAGAGACTTTATCGCCATGATCTGCCAAATTACGCTCCGTTGCGTGGAGGGCTCCTTCTGCTTCGTTCCGTGCTTCCACCAATTGGCGACGTTTCTTGTCTTCCTCGGCGTGGGCCTCTGCATCTCGAACCATCTGCTCAATGTCTGCATCACTCAGGCCGCCTGAGACTTGGATACGAATCTGCTGCTCCTTGCCCGTTGCTTTATCTTTTGCAGAAACGCTGACAATGCCGTTGGCGTCAATATCAAAGGTCACCTCAATTTGAGGCGTGCCCCTTGGCGCTGCAGGGATGCCAACCAGATCAAACTGTCCCAACGCTTTGTTGTCTGCAGCCATCTCTCGTTCTCCCTGAAACACACGAATGGTGACCGCCGTTTGTCCATCTTGAGCGGTTGAAAACACCTGAGATTTTTTGGTTGGAATGGTGGTGTTTCGGTCAATGAGGCGGGTGAAAACCCCCCCCAGTGTTTCAATGCCTAAGGATAAAGGGGTGACGTCTAAAAGCAGCACATCCTTCACATCACCTTTCAAAACACCCCCTTGAATGGCTGCACCAATGGCAACCACTTCGTCCGGGTTGACACTCCGGTTAGGTTCGCGGCCGAAAAGGTTTTTGACGGTTTCCATGATTTTTGGCATACGGGTCATTCCCCCCACCAAAATCACTTCCCGTATCTCAGATGCCTGGACTCCTGCATCTTTTAAAGCTTTCTTGCAAGGTTCAATGGTCCGCTCCACCAAATCTGCCACGAGGGTTTCCAAACGCGCCCGGGTCAGCTTAACATTCAGGTGCTTAGGCCCCGAAGCATCTGCCGTGATAAAGGGAAGATTAATGTCCGTTTGCATGGCTGAAGACAGTTCAATTTTCGCTTTTTCAGCAGCTTCTTTTAAGCGCTGTAACGCTAACTTGTCTTTACGCAGGTCGATCCCCTGCTCTTTCTGAAACTCGTCTGCGAGGTGGTCAATGATGCGCTTATCAAAATCCTCTCCGCCCAAGAAGGTGTCTCCACTGGTGGCCTTCACCTCAAACACACCGTCTCCAATTTCAAGGATGGAGACGTCAAAGGTTCCGCCGCCTAAGTCATATACAGCAATAAGCCCCGCTTCTTTTTTTTCCAAACCATAGGCAAGGGCCGCGGCCGTTGGTTCATTGATGATGCGTAAAACTTCAAGACCCGCAACGCGCCCGGCGTCTTTTGTTGCTTGGCGTTGAGAGTCATTAAAATAAGCAGGAACCGTGATAACGGCTTGGGTAACCGAGGTCCCCAGATAATTTTCTGCCGTTTCTTTCATTTTTTGAAGAATGAACGCGCTGACCTCGCTGGGGCTATAACGCTTGCCGTGGGCTTCCACCCAAGCATCTCCATTATCTCCCTCGACAATCTTGTAAGGCACCAAGCCTTTGTCTTTTTCAACCAGGGGGTCTTTATACCGCAGGCCAATCAGTCGCTTAATAGCAAAAAGCGTGTTTTCAGGGTTGGTCACCGCTTGCCGTTTAGAGCTTTGCCCCACAAGGCGCTCTCCTGAATCTGTAAAGGCAACCATAGAAGGGGTTGTCCGAAGGCCCTCGCTATTTTCTAAAACTTTTGGGGTTTGGCCGTCCATAATAGCGACGCAAGAATTGGTGGTTCCAAGATCAATACCGATAACTTTGCTCATAATAATCCTCTTAATTCCTCTAGCAAACTAACGCATCCCTTTTTGGCGAAACGTCAATTTCTTTTGTTTTTCAACACATTGCCAGGCCAGGCGTCAAACCCAGGTTTTTCTGCAGTCTTCATGCACAAGGCCTGTCACCCCCATCATCGCAAAAATCTCTAAAAACTCAAGTCTTTTTGCAACAAAAATCGAGACCTTTAGGGAAGGGGAGAAACTTCAACAGAAAATCCCTGTTGAGCCCACGCTTCCATCCCGCCTTTCAGGCTTTTTGCGTGGGAAAACCCCTTTTCAAGGGCAAGCAGGGCTGCTTTGGTTGAGCGATAGCCATGGGCGCACACAAAAAGATAGGCTTTGGAGGGGTCTGCTTGGTCTAAAAAATGAAGTAGGGACATCCCCAGAGGGACATGTAACGCTTGGGGCACGTGGCCCGTGGGACCGTGAAATTCCGCCTCTGTCCGCACATCCACCCAAACCCACTCTTCACGTGAGGCATGGGCCAGGGCGGGAAGGAGGTCTGTAGATAAGGTCTCTTGGGACATGACTTTTTGTTCTAAATGGTTGTTGGCTGGGGGACCTGGATTCGAACCAGAGTTGCCCGGTCCAGAGCCGGGAGTTCTACCGCTAAACTATCCCCCATCACCTGATCCTTAAAAAGAACCAGAAAGCAGTTCTCTCGTCAAGGGATTCGTCATCAAAAAAGAGGGGTTTGTGAGTTGGAAAGCGCTTAGGGCAGCCCCCAGGGTTTTGCAACCCCGGGGTTTTTCAAAGCATTTATTTTTTTTCAAAGATTACAGCAGCGTGGCTTATTGTTTCATCCCATTTTGAAGCTCTTTTTCTCTCTTTCGTGATGAAAAAGGAGTCAATTAGAAAAATTTCAGGAATCGCTGCTACGAGCCTTGTGTAAATCGCTGGAGATAAACTATTTTGCGTGACCCGTTGATGGAGCTTTATCGCTTCTACCTGCTGCCCTATCGCTGGAAAATAAATCGAGCCTGCATTTTGGGGTGGTTGGATGTTGAATTTTTCAAAAGGTGCGTTATCGGCAGGACGTGTGGCGTTGGAAAGTACAGGCAAGCCAATCTCAAGACTGTGTTTAACAGATGCTGAAAACTCAGCGTCGTATTGGACAAAGCCGGGATAAAGATCCCCCACTTTTTTTCGCTCAAGGTAAAGGTTATACAAGGGGTCGCTTTTTTTAAAGATGAAACTGTGAGCGCATAAAAAAGCCCTTCCCCCTGGGGCAAGCAAATCTGCTAAAAGCCTCATATAGCGCTGATGGTCTTCGGGGTTGAAAAAATGATCGAGATTTTGAACATAAATCGCGTCCACCTTCCCTAAAAGGTGAGGGTTTGTTTGGGGAATATCAAAGCAATTGCCTGGAAGCTTGACCAGCATTTCTTTTAAAGTGGGGGTTTCTCGAAGCCGCTGATTTATGACGCTATCATAACCCTGCTCCATGGCTGAAAAATTGAGATCATTCACGTAGTGCGTTCCCCCTTTTTCGCCAAAGCAAAAGGGCACTTTCCAGGAAACAAGACCAAAAGCCGCAGCAATTTCTAGGGTGACAGGCTTTTTTGTGTCTGAAATATTCTTTATATGGCGAAGAAATTCCACTTCAAACGGCAGGGTTCGAAATGTCCTTCCAACATATTGTGTGTTACCAGGCGCTTTTGGTATTTGCATCATGAAATGTACCGAATAGGCATTTTCTATGACCGTCATGGCTACATTTCTTTGTATCGTTTCGAGGAGTGGGGTGTGCTGAGGGGCAAGCCATGATCTAATGGTTGTTTTTTTTGAAACCTCTGACGTCTCAGGGTCAAATAATGAGCTGTCTGTATAAGCAGAATCTTGCATTGCATAACCAGACGTTGCTGCAATAGCGGATAAAAAACAAACAATCGTTAATCGGAGAGATAACTTTTTCGACATATAGACACCAATATTTAAAAAAAATACTTTTAACTATGTAAAATCTATACAATCTTGATTTTTAATGCAATATTTTTTGTCTAATAAAAAATATTTTTTTCTCTATAAATTTTTCCTTTACGCTGGAAAAAAAGGGGAGATAAACAAAAACAAAAACAAAAATTTTAAATAATAGTATCAATTAAATAAATCATTCATTTTTTATATTTTATTTATTCATTTATGTTTTGTTTAAGTTTTTTCTATTAATTTTTAAAGAAAGAAAAATAAATGAAAAATAAAATAATATCTTCTGTAGTGATTGCGGCCTATTGCTTTAACAATTTGCCTGTTGTGGCGGCTCTGATTCCATTTTCGCTTGGAGATATGACAGGAAGCGTAACAACCTCTGCGCTAGCTTCTGCTTTTAATGTTTCTGCCAGGATAGGGCTTCATGACGAGCAAGCGGAAAGAGACAACCGTTTAAATTTTGCAGAACAGAATTTGAAAGAAGGCATGAAACGCTGGGGAGGGCTTGGGAGGAAAAAGAGGTTTTCTGCAAAAGACAAGTGTCATGAGCGTTTTGGTGATGATTTTAATACTGTTTTTTATGCGCCAACAACCCAGGCCTCTTTTGTGGGGCTTATCCCTCGACTTTCTTTTAGCAAAGAAGGTGGTATTGAAGTTGCAAAGGGTTTTTTTGCGGGTGCGGGTATACCTGCCCCCGATTTTGCCCACTTTTCGTATCACAGTTTAAATAACGCATTTTTTTACTCATTGAATGTTCCCCAAGGCGCATCTGATTGTAGTTTTTATTGGACAGCGGAGGGAAATTCGACCCATCTAGATTATTCAAAATATATGACAGAGAGACAAATTTTGGATGATTTTAAACAAAAAATAGATAGACGCGTTGCTGATTGGCTAAAATTAAATCAAAAACGTCTACCTTGCTTACAAAACATAGATGAAAATAAGCAATATGCCTATGCTCGTTTGGTGCCAGAAAAGCCGCGTGATGACCAAACTGGTTTTATTGAGTCTGAAATCGGTCGCGCTAACCTCAACATGTCTCAATTAAAGGAACGAACTTCAGAGCGTTCGGAAAATTTCATCGTTGCTTCGTATTCAAAAAACGAAACAACCTATATGTTGTTAACCCCAGATGTTTGCTTACCACTTCTATCTAATGGGGTTCAAGGGGGGATTTGTGGTATAATTTCGATAAGAGAAAGTTTTTTGAAAAATATTTTTTCTGATAAGGCCTCTGCTTCTTTTCTGCAGAATTCTTACTGTTCTTTTGGAAGTCTAGATGTACCAGAAATAAGTTTATGGCTTATTGGAGGAGTATGTTTTGTTGTTGCCTCAGGTGGGTCGGTGGCTGGTTACTATTTTTGCACAGCGAATAAGAAAAAGAAGGGGAGAAATGAAGCTTATGACAGAGAGATGTTTCCCCTAAAGCAGAACAACGCAACATCATTGCACTAAAATGTGATAACAAATGCGTAAAAAAGCGGGGTTATATCATACTTTCAACTGGCGATGCATGATATACCCTGCAACCAGCACGCACAGGCTTACAAAAACGACAATCAAGGTTGCCAGGGCATTAATTTGGGGTGTGATCCCAAGCTTAATACTGGAAAAAATGACCATGGGAAGGGTTGAAGACCCTGGGCCTGAGGTGAAGCTGGCGATGACGAGGTCATCTAGAGAAAGCGCAAAAGAAAGCAGCCACCCCGCAAGGAGGGCTGGGTAAATCAACGGAAGCGTGATCAAGAAAAAGACTTTGTGAGGCTTTGCGCCTAAGTCTAGTGCCGCTTCTTCTAAAGATTCATCCACCTCTAACAGCCTTGCGCGAACAATGACGGTTACATAGGCCAAGGCCAGGGTTGTGTGGGCGATGGTGATGGTGTCAATGCCTCTCCCCTGGGGCCAGCCAAAAGCTTGTTCAAAAGAAACGAACAGCATCAACAACGCCAACCCAGTGATCACTTCCGGCATCACCAGCGGGGCTGTGGCCATGATGCCTAACAAAGTTTTCCCACGAAAAGGCTGAAGCCGCACCAAGATCACCGCACATAACGTGCCCAACATCACAGCAAGGGTTGCGGAAACCACAGCAATGCGCAGGCTGACCAGGCTTGCGTCGAGAAGAAGGGTATTGGAAAACAGCGCCTGGTACCATTTTAAGGAAAAACCCTGCCAAAGGGTTGGAATTTTGGATGCATTGAAAGAAAAAACGATCACGCACAAGATGGGCGCATATAAAAAGGCATACCCAAAGGCCAAAACACCTAAAATGAAGGGAGAGCGTTGGGATGTCATCTCATGTTACCTTTCTCAAGATTCCGTCTCGCGGTTTTGAAGGCGCTGGAAGATGGTCATGGGAATCAGGAGCAGCAAAAGCATTAAAATAGCCAAAGCCGAGGCAACTGGCCAATCTCGATTATGGAAAAATTCATTCCATAACACCCGGCCGATCATCAAGGTTTTTGAGCCACCCAAAAGCTCTGGAATCACAAATTCTCCAACAGCAGGCACGAAAACAAGAATAGAACCAGAGATGGCACCGGGAAGGGATAGGGGAACGATAATTTTCCAAAATGCCGTAAAGGGACGGCACCCAAGGTCAAATGCAGCTTCCAAAAGGGTTGTGTCTATTTTTTCAAGGGAGGTATAAAGCGGCAGAATCATGAAAGGCAAGTAAGAATAAACGATGCCAATCCAAACCGCAAAGGTATTATCCATGAGGGGGAGGGGGTGTTGAATGATCCCAAGGTAAAACAAGAGGTTGTTGATGACCCCTTGGGGGCTCAAAAGGCTTACCCACGCATAAACCCGCACGAGGAAAGAGGTCCAAAAAGGAAGCACCACCAACATCAACAACAGAATCTTAAACCTGGGAGAGGTTTTTGCGATGCCATAGGCCATGGGATACCCTAGCATTAAACAGGCAAGGGTTGCCCAAAACGCAATCCACAAAGAATGAAAATAGGCGTAGAGGTAAAGATCATCTGAAATCACAAACAGATAATTTTCAAGGCTGATCTTGATCTGCAAAACATAATCCCCTAGCCATGCCACAAGGGGAGTATAGGGAGGAAGCCCTGTCACAGGTTCAGAAAAGCTGATTTTTAATACCATCACAAAGGGAATCAAGAAAAACAGCAACAGCCAACCGTAGGGCGCCATAACCCAAAAGGGGCGTCGCGCCACTTTTTTCAAAAAGGATAGCAAAGAAACAGCAAAAGCCATAAGGTAGTTATTCCCTTTTAAACGGTTAGGACAATACCATTTTCTGCTCGCCAGAACAGGTAAACCTCGTCATCCCATTTAACAGGGCGCTCCGCTAAACGCACCAGGTTTGGCTGGGTTGCTAAAACGATTTTTCCAGAATTCAGCTGTACGTGATAGATGGAGACGTCTCCTAAATAACCGATATCTTTCACTGTCCCGCGGGTGCAGTTTTTCAGCATCTCTGGGCGTTCCGTCGACATCATCACTTTTTCAGGGCGGATGGCAACCGCCACGTGGGCCCCCACGGGTGCCAAGGCTGAGTGGCCCACATATAAATGACATCCGGCTTCCTCGGAGCGGATCAACACGTGATCAGCTTCTTCTTCCACCACCAGGCCTTCAAAAATATTGATAGAGCCAATAAAGTTTGCCACAAAGAGAGAGTTTGGATATTCATAAATCTCCCCTGGTGTTCCCACCTGGCTGATGCGGCCTTGCTCCATAATCCCCATGCGGGTGGAAACCGTCATGGCTTCTTCCTGGTCGTGGGTTACCATAATGAAGGTGATCCCTACTTTTTCTTGAATGTTGACGAGTTCAAACTGGGTTTGCTCTCGAAGGGTTTTGTCAAGGGCCGCGAGGGGCTCATCCAACAGCAGCATCTTGGGGTGTTTAGCCAAAGAGCGCGCCAGGGCCACCCGTTGGCGTTGACCGCCTGAGAGCTGTTGAGGTTTTCGCTCGGCATAATTCCCCATATGCACCAAATCGAGGACTTCTCGGATACGCTCTTGAATTTCTTTTTTAGGCAGGCCCTCTTGCTTAAGGCCAAAGGCTACATTTTGAGCAACGGTCATATGGGGAAATAATGCGTAGGATTGAAACATCATATTCACCGGGCGCTCATAGGGCGGTGTTTGGGTAACATCCACCCCATCGATAAAAATGCGTCCGCTGGTGGGGCGCTCAAACCCCGCAAGCAACCTGAGTAGTGTTGTTTTTCCACAGCCAGACCCGCCCAGCAGGGAAAAAAATTCTTTTTTATAAATTGAGAGGGTCACGTTGTTGACTGCAACGACCCCATCAAAATTTTTTGAAACACCTTCCAAGTGGATATAGGGTTTTGCGCGAGGGTTTTGCCAAGGCTCGAGACGAGACGAGGAAAGCTTGACCATAAATTCCTGAATCCCTTTCTGGAAAATCGGCTAGTCTAATAGCCAGTTTTAACTTTTGTCCAAGCGCGGAGCCGCTTTCTTTCATACACACGAGATTTTACAACGTCAACCTTAAGTTTTTCTTGCACTTCTCGTGGTGGGTAGATAGTTTTATCCTCTAAAACATCTTTTTGAATATAGGGAGCAGAAGAAGGCACCGCGTTGGGGGAGCGTGTAAGGTTGGTAATCTTGGCGATAATCTCAGGGCGCAGGACAAAATTGATAAAACGGTGGGCATTGTTTGGATGGGGTGCATCCATAGGAATCGCCATCAAATCAAACCAGATAAAGCTTCCCTCTGTCGGAATAACATAGCGGACAGTTTGCCCTCCTTTACGTTCTGCAGCACGTTGTTTGGCCATATTCCCATAGCTGGACCAGGTTTGTGCGACGCAGACCTCGCCGGTGGCGACCTGGTTCATAAATTGGGAGGAATCAAATTTAGAGATAAAAGGGCTTACCCCTTGGACAATTTTCACCGCTTCTCCAAGCAAATGAAGATCTTCTTTCACAGGGTTTTTCCCCAAATAGGTAAGGGCAGAAGGGAATACTTCAATGGGAGAATCCAAAAGCGTCACCCGGCATCCTTTTCGAGCAAGGGTTTGGACAATTTTGGGGTCAAACAGCATGCGCAGGCTTTCAACGGGGGCGTCTGGAAGCACAGCTGCCAGCGCATTCACATTATAAACAAATCCTGTTGTTCCCCACAGATAAGGAACGGCAAAATGGTTTCCAGGGTCAGCAGCCGCCAATTTTTTCATAAGCGTGGTATCTAAAAGCTTTACATTAGGAATTTTAGAAAAATCCAGGGGAAGATAAACCCCTGCTGGAATCTGACGTGCTAAATCTGGCCACGCTGATGGAAAAACCACATCATACCCAGAACGGGCCGCCAACAATTTAGCTTCCAAAACCTCTGGGCTGTCAAAGACATCATAATAAACCCGTATACCCGTTTCTTCTTGAAACTGCTGCAATACAACTTCTGGAAGATAATTAGCCCAGTTATAAACATACAAAATGGGCGCCTCTTTTTTCAAGACAGATACCTGAGAAGCTTCAGAAGCGCCCGCGAACACAAACAAACCGTCAGAGGCTAAGAAAACGAAAAGCCACAAGAAAAACCTGGTACGAAACACGAATAAAGCGCTACTTCTTTATGGATCACAACGATATCCTTTTTAACCCAGTTGAGAAAAAATAACAATGGCGTCTCAATTTTTTTGGGGTTCCTTGGCTTAACCCTAAAAAAATAAAACCTTAATCTCGAGATGGGGTTAAAGAACTGCACCCGAGCCATAAGCTTCTTGAATTTCTCCGGAGTAAAAATTTTCTTGCTTAATGGGCTGGGGAAAACTTCCAAGGTTTGAAGGTGATGTTTTGTAAAACACCTCACCCCCTGACCAAATGCCTGGACTGACAGGCGAGCGAAAAGAAGCCCAAGAAATTCCGGGCTCTGAATTCTTAAATTCAGATTCGCTTAAAAAACAAAATTCTTGCAATGGAAGAGACGAAGGCTTTTGATACGAACGTTTTTTTAAGGGTCTATTTTTTACTTGTCTATTTTTTACTTGTCTATTTTTTACTTTTTCGAGCTCTTGTTTATCTGCAGCGCAAGAATTTTGGTGTTTACCAGAAAAAACTTGAGACGCAAGAGATATCAGCGCCACGGATCCAATCAAAAATCTTAAATGTAATTTCATAAAAATTTAATCCCTTATTTTTAAATTTAAATAATATTGAAAAAAACACAAAAAAACAAACAAATAAAAAATAATATTAAAATGTAAATAAATAAAAGAATGTTATATTAAATAATTGATAAATAAATATTTTATTTTAAATACCAAAAGAATTTATGGTTTTTGCGATTGATCAAAAAATCACCGTGATCAAACTGCCTTGTCGATTTCGAAGATTTTTGAATTTTTCATAAAAAAATGAATGGGATGGCACAGAAATAGATAGGTGTTTCAAAACTGTTTTGGGGACCGCTTCCAACAAAGCTTGAAAACCTGCATCTGAGAGATTGTTTCCATTCAGATAAATCTCTTGCAGGTTGGGTGTAAGGTGTTGCGCCAGCGCTTGTGCGCCTGCGTCTGAGATGTTGTTATCGCTCAACCAAAGTCCTTGCAGGCTGTGTGGAAGGTGTTGTGCCAGCGCTTGTGCACCTGCGTCTGCGATATTAGACCTCTTTCGAAACTTCCTTTTATGGGCCGATGGGTGCGTCACTCCGGTGCTCAGATCCTCATGTACCCTAAGTACATTCCGGTCTTGCGCTCCGTTAGTTCCTGCCCCTCAGTTCCCTAAAAGTGGTTTCGAA